>CANBSM010000011.1 GCA_947372155.1 Burkholderiaceae bacterium | reverse complement strand
ATTCTGTACCAATTCGATTTAATGTCGTGGGCTGAGGATATATTCGATGGAATCGATTGGTTTTTATTTGGCTGCATGCAGATCTTCTTAATCATTGTTGTCTTAAGAACTTGGGAGCGATTTGCGCCAGCAGAGAAGCAGGAGCGCTTTGCAAAAGCAAGTAGGGCTGATGTCTTCTACACCCTGTTTCATCGCCTAGGTATTTTTCACGGCATCATTTTCATTGCTCTGTCTGGATTCTTTTTTGAGATTGATTCGATCTTGCATGATTTCCGTTTTGATCGCTTGAACGTGGAGTCGTGGTGGCCTGGTGTGACATCAGCGCCCGTTGTAAGTTTTGTGATCTATCTGATCCTCTTGGATTTTGTTGACTATCTTTACCACCGGGCATCACATGCGTTTAACTGGTGGTGGCAATTGCATTCCTTGCACCACAGTCAAACAGTCATGACCGCCTGGTCAGATAACCGCAATCACATCCTCGATGACATCATGCGTGCAACATTTATGGCTTTCTTTGCACTATTGTTTGGTGTATCCCCAGGTCAATTCATCATGCTGATTGCGCTAAGCCAATTCATTCAAAGCTGGCAGCACGCCAATATTAAGGTTCACTTGGGATCTGCTCAATATTTGCTGATTTCTCCGATGTTTCATCGCATGCACCATGCGGTAGGTTATGGCCATGAGGCCAAAGGTAAGCCTGGAGTTTTAGGCGGTTGTAATTTTGGTATTTTGTTCCCGTGGTGGGACATTCTTTTTAGAACCGCCGTCTTTCCTAAAGAGGTCTATCCTACGGGTGTAAGAGGCTTAACGGTTTCACAAAATATCCTCACTCAGCAATGGCAAGGTTTAGTTCGCGCCGTTAAAGAATTCAAGCCTAAGTAGACAGCAAGTCTGCAGGCAATAGGAGTTGTATGGTCGGATTATCGCAAGTATTTAAATCATTTGGTATGGCTTTAGTTGGAACCATGCATCCGCGCATGCTCTGGCTGAGTCTACGACCATTTTTAATCGTCTCAGTGTTATGGGGGATTTTGATTTGGTTAACCTGGACACCCGCGCTCGAAGCCTTAAGTATTTTTCTAACAACCTCTATTTTTACAAGTTGGATACAAGAGGGTCTCATTTGGGCTGGCTTTGAAAATGCCAGAGCTTGGATCGCGCCACTATTTTTTGTGATGTTGATCATTCCTTTAATCACTATTAGTTTGCTAGTATTCATTGCTTTTTCGACAGTGCCTGCGATTGTTAAAATCGCCGCTAGACAATCGCAATTTCAAGACCTTGAATGCAAAAGAGGTGGCGGATTCTTTGGCAGCTTGATCTATAGCCTATGGTCAGCTTTGATTTGTCTTGTATTGGTTATGCTGACTTTACCGGTTTGGTGGTTGCCACCATTGGTGGCTGTGTTGCCCCCATTGCTTTGGGGATGGCTAACAATGCGTCTGATGTCCTACGATGTTCTCGCTAAACATGCCAGCGCAGAAGAGCGCGATCTCTTGCTTGAAAAATATCGTTGGCCCTTACTCTGTATGGGTATTGCTTCCGGAATGTTGGGTGCAGTGCCAACCTTCTTTTGGGCTACCTCGGCATTGGCTTTAGTTTTATTTCCGATTGTGAGTTTTGTAGCGCTCTGGATTTATTCTCTAATTTTTGTGTTTGCCGCCCTATGGTTTAGCTACTTCTTGCTAGATGCTCTTAAGCAATTGAGAGAAGAAGAATTAGATCAAGCCCTCACAGTGCAATCACGTGTTGTTGATATGGAACTTCCCTACCATGGTTGATGCAATTAAGAAAGTCGAAATAGATATCACACAAGATATTCCAAAGACAACTCAGCGTCGCTTTGGTTTAATTGTTATTGGTGATGAAATTTTGTCTGGTCGTCGTCAAGACAAGCATATGAGTAAGCTCATCGAGTTGCTCAATGAGCGCGGTCTTAGTCTGGCCTGGGCTAAATACGTTGCCGATGACCCTGAGCAAATCACTGCAACACTCAAAGCTAGTTTTGCGAGTGGTGATGTTGTATTTAGTACTGGCGGTATTGGTGCGACACCAGACGACCATACGCGTCAATGCGCAGCACTCGCTTTAGGAACCAAAACAGAGTTACACCCAACCGCAAAAGAATTAATTGCTGGGCGCATTCAGTCGATGGCAGAAGGCGATCCAATTAAGGCAGATTTAAATACCCCAGAAAATCAACATCGCTTCAAGATGGGGGAGTTTCCGATTGGAAGCGAAATCATTCCCAATCCTTACAACCAAATTCCTGGTTTTCGAATTCATGAGCACCACTTTGTTCCCGGCTTTCCAGTAATGGCGGCGCCCATGATGGCTTGGTGTTTGGATACCTATTACAAGGAGCTATTCCACCAAGAGAACTGGGCAGAGCAGAGTTTTATTGTGCCCAAGGGGATTGAGTCGACTTTGACTCCCTTGATGGAGCGTATAGAGGCCAATTTCCCTGGGGTGAAGGTCTTTAGTCTCCCGTCGGTGGGTGATGCCACAAGGGGTGGTGTGTATGCCCAGCGTCATATCGAATTGGGCATCAAAGGTAACGCAAACCTTCTGGAAAGTGCTTGGATTGCCCTTAGGGCGGGCACTCAAGAGTTGGGTTACGAAATCCACGACATCAGCTAAACTTAATTGCACTAAAAAGGTGCAATTAGAGGTATTTAAGCTTGCATGAGGGGGATTTCAGCACTTAAACAGTGCAATAATGAGCGTTCCCATTTGTTTGCTTCAGTAAATTACATACATCCAGTAGGCATGTTTGATGCCTGGAATGAACAAGGGTGTATGCCTTAAGTTTTGATTCCGAATTTAGTTAATAGAGGAGATTTGCATGACGAAGACCGTCGCTGATGTGATGAAGTTGGTTAAAGAGAAAGAATGTACTTTCGTTGATTTCCGCTTTGTAGATACAAAGGGTAAAGAGCAACACACGACAGTTCCTATTTCTGCTTTTGACGAAGACAAATTTGAGAGCGGTCATGCATTTGACGGTTCTTCTATTGCTGGTTGGAAGGGTATTGAAGCATCTGACATGTTGCTCAGACCAGACCCAACAGCCGCTTATATCGACCCATTCTATGAAGAGCCAACCTTGGTTCTTACATGTGACGTTATCGAGCCAGCAGATGGCAAAGGTTACGATCGTGACCCACGTTCTATCGCTAAGCGCGCTGAAGCCTATTTGAAGAGTACTGGCCTAGGCGATGCTGCTTACTTTGGTCCAGAACCAGAATTCTTTATTTTTGATGGCGTGCGTTGGGGTGCTGACATGCAGGGTTGCTTCGTGAAGATTGATTCCGAAGAGGCTCCATGGTCATCTGGCGCAGAAATCGAAGGCGGTAACACTGGTCACCGTCCAGGTAAAAAAGGCGGTTACTTCCCAGTTGCTCCTGTAGATACATTCCAAGATATGCGTTCTGAAATGTGTTTGATTCTTGAATCATTGGGCATTCCAGTTGAAGTTCATCACCATGAAGTTGCAGGCCAAGGTCAAAACGAATTGGGTACTAAGTTCAGCACATTGGTACAACGCGCTGACTGGACTATCTGGCAGAAGTACGTTATTCAAAACGTAGCTCACGCTTATGGCAAAACAGCAACATTTATGCCTAAGCCAGTAGTTGGTGATAACGGTTCTGGTATGCACGTTCACCAATCTATTTGGAAGAACGGCGAGAACTTATTCGCTGGTAATGGCTATGCAGGTTTGTCAGAGTTTGCATTGTTCTACATCGGCGGCATCATCAAGCACGCTAAAGCATTGAATGCGATTACTAATCCAGGTACAAATTCATACAAGCGTTTAGTTCCAGGTTTTGAGGCTCCAGTGAAGTTGGCTTACTCAGCACGTAACCGTTCTGCATCTATTCGTATTCCACACGTTCCAAATCCTAAGGGTCGTCGTATTGAAACTCGTTTCCCTGATCCATTGGCTAACCCATACCTCTGCTTCTCAGCACTGATGATGGCTGGTTTGGATGGCGTGCAGAACAAGATTCATCCAGGCGAAGCTGCTGACAAGAACTTGTATGACTTGCCACCAGAAGAAGATGCAAAGATCCCAACCGTTTGTGCAAGTTTGGAAGAGGCATTGGATGCATTGAAGAAAGACCATGAGTTCTTGACTCGCGGTGGAGTATTTACTGAATCAATGATTGATGCATATATCAATTTGAAGATGGAAGATGTCACACGTTTCCGTATGACTACTCATCCAATCGAATTTGATATGTACTACTCCCTGTAGGCGAAGGAGAGAACTTGAGCGCAGGTCTGTTGCGCAATTCGTTCAAGGGAGCAGCTTCGGCTGCTCCTTTTTTTCCGACATTGCTTGATCAGATGCCCAATGCCATCGTGGTATTTGAGGCTGAGAACCAACAATTGGTATACGTGAACCCGGCTGCTGAGTCAGCATTGGATCTCTCGCGTAAATCACTTGAGGGTCAATCTGTGCATCATTTATTTGGGGATAACGTAGCATTAAACGACATGATTTCTGAGGTGAAGTTAGGGCATGTGCTCGCACAACGTCAAGAAATGATTTTGCATTCATTGCCTGGCAGTATTCATCAAGATTCCATCCCGGCGCACGTAGTGGTGGCCGCCTTAGATGATCCTGCTCTGATCATGATGGAGTGGTTCCCGATCGATCAACAGTTGCGTAGTGAACGCGACGAACGCGTGACACAGCAAGTTGAGGCAAATAAGCAGTTGATGCGTAATTTAGCGCATGAGATTAAAAATCCATTGGGTGGTATTCGTGGGGCAGCTCAGCTATTAGAGTTTGAGTTGCCTGACAAAGGCCTGCGTGAGTACACGCAAGTCATTATTAAAGAGTCGGATCGTCTGCAGACTTTAGTTGATCGCCTGTTAGCTCCGCATCGCAAGGCACACGTGATGGAAGCCTTTAACGTGCATGAAGCATTAGAGCGTGTGCGTAGCCTAGTATTGGCTGAGTTTCCAAAAGGATTGCGAATCATTCGTAACTATGACACCAGCCTGCCTGATGTGTTGGGTGACCGCGAGCAGTTGATTCAAGCAACCTTAAATATTGTTCATAACGCAGCACAAGCGCTTTCCGAAGAAATTCGTAGTGGTGTTGCGCAAATTGAACTCAAGACACGTGTGGCGCGTTCAGTCACGATTGCAAAACATCGCTATAAATTAGCAATGGATCTACATGTGATTGATAACGGACCTGGCATTCCAGAAGAAATTATTGAGCGCATCTTCTTTCCTCTAGTTTCAGGCAGAGAAGGTGGTAGTGGCCTTGGCCTTACCCTCGCGCAAACCTTTGTTCAGCAACACCAGGGATCAATTGCTTGCAATAGTCGCCCTGGACGTACCGATTTTCATATTCAAATTCCATACCGTAGGCAGGAGAAAGCATCATGAAACCAATTTGGATCGTTGACGATGATCAATCTATTCGTTGGGTCTTAGAAAAAGCCCTAGCGCGTGAGAATATCCCGCACAAGAGCTTCTCTAACCCGAATGATGTGCTCAATGCCTTGGAAAAAGAAGCTCCACAGGTGTTGATTTCTGATATCCGCATGCCGCGGGGTAATGGTTTGGATTTATTGCAGAACGTGAAGGCAAGTCACCCGAATTTACCCGTCATCATCATGACGGCATATTCTGATTTGGATTCTGCAGTCTCATCCTTCCAGGGTGGTGCCTTTGAATATCTCACCAAACCGTTTGATGTAGAAAAAGCGATTGAATTAATCCGTCGCGCGGTAGAGCAGGGCATTCGCAATGATTCGGGCGCTAAAGAATTGACTGCTTGGAGACAAGACGCTACCGAGATTATTGGTCAAGCACCAGCCATGCAAGAAATTTTCCGCGCCATTGGGCGGTTGGCGCAATCTAACGCCACAGTGCTCATTACTGGGGAGTCTGGCACTGGTAAAGAGCTGGTCGCGCATGCTTTACATAAGCACAGTCCTTGCGCTAAGGGGCCATTTATCTCCTTAAGCACTTCAGCTGTACCAAAGGATTTATTAGAGTCTGAATTATTTGGTCACGAGCGCGGCGCTTTTCCAGGTGCTCAGACCCTACGTCGTGGGCGCTTTGAGCAAGCTGATGGCGGCACTTTATTTTTGGGTGAAGTAGGCGACTTACCGTTTGATCTGCAAACCCGCTTACTACGTGTTCTGACTGATGGACATTTTTATCGTATTGGCGGCCAAGATCCTCTAAAGGCAAATGTCCGAATTATTGCCTCGACCCATCAAAATCTGGATGCCAGAGTAGCCGCAGGATTCTTCCGTGAAGATTTATTGCATCGCTTGAATGTGATTCGCTTGCGTATGCCTTCATTGCGTGAGCGTAGTGAAGACATTTCAATGTTGGCAAGGCATTTCATGCTGAGCTGCGCTAAATCTTTGGGTGTTGAGCCTAAGAAGTTGTCTGATGAAGTCCTAAAAGAAATGAGTGCAATGCCCTTTCCGGGTAACGTGCGTCAATTGGAGAACTTATGCCACTGGTTGACTGTGATGACGCCTGCCAATGTCATTGGTGTCAGTGATCTGCCTGCAGATATCGTTGCTGAGACTGGTGAGCAAACGGTGATTGTGCAGGGCGAGTCTTCACCTAGCAATCCTTCTGCTTCCAAAGTTGCCGCAGGTGACTGGGAGGCGGGCTTAGGACGGCTGGCCGTCAAGATGTTGCAAGATGGAGATAAAGAGGTTTTTGATATGTTGACTGCACGTTTTGAAAAGGCGGTATTGCAGGCGGCTTTAGAAGTCACGCGCGGGAGAAGGGTGGAGGCTGCTCAGCGCCTAGGTATCGGCCGCAATACGATTACCCGTAAGCTGCAAGAATTGGGTATTGATGACTGATTCAGTTCGCATAGCGGCGTGGAACGTGAACTCCTTAAAAGTTCGCCTTCCACAAGTTCTTCGTTGGCTGCAAGATCAGGAAAAAAAGCAGCAACCAATAGATGCACTTTGCTTGCAAGAGCTAAAGCTCACAGACGATAAGTATCCTCATAAAGAATTAGAGGATGCGGGTTATTTAAGTATTGCAGCAGGACAAAAGACTTATAACGGTGTAGCAATCATCTTGCGCAAAGCAGCGCTTGCACCAATTGCCTCTGATATAGAAACAGCCTTTCTAAAGCCCATCAGAAATATTCCCAATCACCCTGATGAGCAGCAGCGCATTCTTGCAGCAACAGTCTGTTTCGCGGGAACGCAACCGATGAGGCTGGTATCGGCCTATTTTCCTAATGGGCAATCGCCTGATAGCGACAAGTTTCAATATAAATTAGCTTGGTTAAAGGCGTTGCAAACGTGGTTAACAGAAGAGCTCCAACAGAGCGAACGCTTGGCACTCCTGGGTGACTACAACATTGCTCCGGCAGATCAAGATGTGCATGACCCTAAAGCATGGGAAGGGCAGAACCTCGTTTCACCGCCAGAGCGTGAAGCATTTCAAGACCTCATCAAGCTTGGGCTATCTGATTCATTCAGAATGTTTGAGCAGGCGCCCAAAACCTTTAGTTGGTGGGACTACCGCATGATGGGTTTCAGAAGAAATGCCGGCATGCGGATTGACCATATCTTGCTCAGCGAGGCATTGAAAGAAAAATGCATTGCTAGCATCGTAGATAAAGAACCTAGATCCTGGGAGCAGCCTTCAGACCATGCCCCAGTGATTGCGCAGATCAAAAAGTCCTAATCTGCTCGTCTAGGGCTTACCTTAGGCTGGTATTCTGAATCTTGCTTTATCCTTATGATTAGTATCGATAATTTCCGCCCTTAGATCAAGCAATCGGTTTTAATAATTAAGCTCTTCAATGCCATTACTCAGAAACGCGATTACATCTGCATTACTCATTTCCGGCGCTTTGACGTTAGCTGGTTGCACGATGGTTGGCCCCGATTTTGCAAGACCCCCTGTTAAGGCAGTAGATCAATATAAATCAACAGCTCAAACTGAATTTACCGAATCTTTGGGTGAAAACTCAAACAAGATTCTAGACCCCGTTGAGTGGTGGCAGAGCTTTAATGATCCGACGCTAAACACCCTGTTAAAGCAAGCGACAGCTCAAAACCTAACATTGCAACAAACTGCTCTGCGGATATATCAATTGCAGGCTCAACTTGGTGTTAGTGATGCTGCATTATTACCATCCGCCAATTTAAGCGCTTCTTATTCGAATAACCGCAATAGTGCAATTCAAGAAGCGATTAATGACTCCAATAATTTGGTCTCTAAAAATGCCTTAGTGCAAATGAGTTGGGAGATTGATTTTTGGGGCAAGAGTCGTCGCGGGATTCAGAGTTCATTGACCTCGTATTTATCTGGAGTTGCTGCTTTCTATTCGGCAGATGTTTCTTTAACTGCGGATGTGGCCAATACTTACATCAATATACGTAACTACGAAGAGCTGATCGTTGTAGCAAAAACAAATCTAGCCTTGCAAAAGGAAAGTTTGCGTATTGCAGGTGCGCGTTTTAAATATGGCGCCACCTCGATGTTAGATCTCAGTCAAGCGCAAGCTCAGTATGAGCAGACAAAAGCCCAGATTCCGGCTTTGATCGCGAATTTAAAGAAAAACCAGCATGCCATGAGTGTTTTGTTGGGCGAGCCCCCCGAGTACTATGAAAAGACTTACGGCAACACCAAGGGAAGCCTGAAGCCTCCATCTGAGCTTGGAATTGGTATGCCAAGGGATTTATTACGTCGCCGCCCAGATGTTCTGCAGGCCGAATTTGATGCTGCATCTAAGTCTGCCTTGATCGGTGTTAGTAAGGCGCAACTGTTCCCAACATTTACCTTGGGAGGTCTCTTTGGCTATGCCACATCAAATTACGGAACTTTATCCTCTGCCAATTTATTTAGTTGGGGCAATAACTCTTCTGGGGTAAATGCCGGACTTTATTTGCCGCTATTTTATAGAGGCGCAATTGTGGATCAAGTCCGGGTACAGGATGCTATTTTCCAGCAAAGCCTCTTGGCATACCAAAATCAAGTCTTGAATGCTCAGAAGGAAGTTGAAGACTCGCTCATTACGATCTCGACTACTAAAAGTTCAAAAGAGGATTTAACTCGTGGTGTGATTGCGGCGCAAAGTGCTGCAGATTTGGCGCTTGAGCGTTATAAGGCGGGGCAGAATGATTACACCACGGTGATCACTGCACAGCAGAATCTATTAAACATCCAAAACTCCCTAGTTCAAACTTCATCAAATGAGCTCATCGGATATGTAGGCGCATTTAAAGCGCTGGGTGGTGGCTGGACTGCGGATATGAGTCCCCCCAAGTTGCCAGATCAGATGATCACGGACATGGCTGATCGCACAGATTGGGGATCCGTCCTTACTAGAGTAGGGGATCCATTGACAGTTAAGGTCGGCAAGTTTTTGGTAGATGCTCCGGATCCAGCAACGTCCCCACAGACTCCAGTGCCAGCTAAAGCGAATACGCCTTCAATTACTCCTTCAAATATATCTACTCCGTCGAACCAGGGAAGTGCTGCGCCATGAAAGATCTTTTAATAAAAGCCAAACTTTTGCTGATGCCTTTGTGGGAGCATGTTGCGGCACTGTGGAGCTCACTCTTAGTGAAGTGGAATGCATTTCTAGTAAAACTAAGCGCGGTTGAGATTCCTATTCTGAAGAAGAAATTGACACCGCGGAAAATTGGGATATCTTTATTGGTTCTCGTTGCTTTGATTGCGCTGATTTGTTTAAAGTCTTGCGGCAAAGAGATTAAGCAGATCCCAATTCCAGTGACAACTGCTCAACCACTGTCTCAAGAGATTCGCAGTTTTGCAACCTTTGATGGTCTGGTGGACCCATACCTCACGGTGAACTTAGATGCGCGCGTTAAGGGCTACCTTACTAAGATTGGTTTTGCTGACGGGGCGATGGTGAAGAAGGGTGATCTTCTATTTGTCATTGAGCAAGACCAATACATACAAGAGGTCAAATTAAAGCAGGCAATTTATACAGAAGCAAAGCTTGAGTATGGCCGTCAAAAATCTTTGCTCAAAGAGAATGCAACCTCACAAGCAGCCGTTGATAAGGCTTTATCGCAATACCAGCAAGCGGAGGCTAATTTAACCCTCGCAAAGATTAATTTGGGTTACACCGAAATCAGAGCCCCCTTTGATGGGCTCATGGGAAGACACTTATTGGATGTGGGTACCTATCTAGATTCCACTACAAAGGGCGTCCAACTCTCTACTATTCAGCAGATATCACCAATTTATGTTTACTTCTCTATTAATGAGCGGGAGTACTTAAAGTTTCAAAAGAGCCAAGACCCAAATGCAGAACGTAAGTCTGAAGTGAACACCTTGCCTATCTATGCTGGTCTTCAGGGTGAGGTTGGATATCCTTTTGAGGGCATCTTGGATTACGCTGCCAATTTGATTTCTACAGAGACTGGGTCCTTGCAATTGCGGGCAATCTTTAAGAATGAGAACTACCAGTTAATTCCGGGTTTATATGCTCGAGTTATGGCTCAGTATGGCGCGCCAAGACAGGCTTTACTACTTCCTAAGACCGCTGTAATGACGGATCAAGTGGGTGACTATGTTTTTGTTTTGGATAATGCCATGCGCGCACAACGTCAAGACATTAGCTTAGGTCAGCGCTTTGAGAAGTATGTCGAAATCAGCAAAGGCTTGACTCCCGAAAGTAAGGTGGTGATTAATGGATTTATTAATCTAAGCATTAATCAAATTGCTAGCCCAACAGAGGTTACGCTTGAGGCAATGCCAGCCCGATAATCATGCTCTCTAAATTCTTTATCGAACGGCCGGTGTTGGCCAATGTGATTGCTCTGATCATGCTATTGATTGGGGCGGTATCTATTAATAGCTTGCCGATTGCTCAGTACCCTAATATTGTTCCGCCCACGATTCAGGTAACAGCACGTTACCCAGGTGCAAGCGCTACTCTTGTACAGCAATTAGTAGCAAGTAATATTGAAACTCAGGTCAATGGTGTTGATGGGATGCTCTATATGGAGTCCGCATCCACTAATGATGGAAACTACACCCTCACTGTTACCTTTAAGGTTGGCACGAACCCAGATCTGGCTCAGGTCAACGTACAAAATCGGGTAGCTATTGCACTTCCTTCTTTGCCTCAGGCAGTTCAAAAGCAGGGCGTCACCACAAAAACCCAATCAACTGCTATTTTGCAGTTCGTAACCCTGACCTCATCGAATCCTGAGCATAACGGCTTATTTTTAAGTAACTTAGCAAACCTCAAGTTACAGCAACGCTTAGCGCGATTACCGGGTGTAGCTGCTGCCAACGTCTTTGGTGTGGGTAATTACAGTATGCGTGTGTGGCTCGATCCCGCCCAGCTCAAGATGCGCAACCTGACACCCAGCGATGTGATTGCTGTCATTAATCGGCAAAACGTATTGCTTACAGCAGGTCAAATTGGTGCGCCGCCCACACCTCTGGGCCAAGATTTTCAGCTGACGCTCAATGTCACCAGCGCTATGACAACGCCTGAGCAATTCGGCAGAATTGTAGTCAAGGCTGGCAACAAGGCGGAAATAACCTACTTACGTGATATCGCCAGAATAGAAATGGGCAGTCAGAACTACAGTCAATTCTTCAAGATTGATGACAAGCCTGCAGGTGGAATTGCTATTTATCAAATGCCGGGTGCCAATGCGATTGCTACCGCACAAGCAGTTCAGGATGAGATGAAGAGTATTGCTAAGACGCTGCCAAAAGAAGTGACTTGGGCCATTCCGTTTGATACCACGATGTTTGTTAAAGCCTCTATTCATGAGGTTTATAAAACGCTTTACGAGGCAGGCATCTTAGTTCTTCTCGTCATCATGATTTTCTTGCAAAACTGGCGCGCTACGCTGGTTCCCGCCACTACTGTTCCCGTCACGATTATTGGCGCATTTGCTTGTATGGCCGCTTTGGGCTTCTCTATCAACTTACTGACCTTGTTTGCAATCGTTTTATGTATTGGCATTGTGGTCGATGATGCGATTGTGGTGGTTGAGGCGGTCTCTAAAAAGGTAGAGGAGGGCGAAGATCCTAAGCAGGGTGCAATTGATGCCATGACTGCTTTGATGGGCCCGATTATTGGTATTACCTTAGTCTTGATGGCCGTGTTTATTCCTGCTTCGTTTATTGCTGGCATTACCGGACAAATGTATCGGCAGTTTGCTTTGGTGATTGCAGCAACTGCTTTGATTAGCGGTATCAATGCAATTACTCTGAAGCCAACACAGTCAGCCCAGTATCTCAAGCCGATAGAGACTAACAAGGTTAAAAATAAGCTCTATCAAAAATTTGATTTGTATTTCAACCGCTTAGCAACTTGGTACGGACATAAGATTGAAGGCTTGATGAAGAATCGAGCTAAAGCATCGATGGTGGGGATTGCGATTATTGCTGCTTCTCTCATCGGCTTGATGTTTGTACCATCTGGCTTTATTCCAAACGAAGACCAAGGCTATTTGGTGGTTTCAACTACCTTGCCTGATGCAGCTTCCTTGCAGCGGACTGAGAGTGGGATGAAAAAAGCGGTTGATGTCATTAAGAAGGTTCCTGGCGTTGACACGGTTGTAGTGATCGGCGGCATTAACTTGCTGAACAATAGTAGCTCTCAGTCCAATGCGGGTGGCTTATACGTCATCATGAAGAAATGGGAAGAGCGGGGCAAAGGTGAGGGCCTGCGTGACATCTATAACAATATGAACCAAGGTCTTAAGCAAGTGCAAGAGCTTAAGTCTTTCGTGCTCTTGCCGCCAGCTATCCCTGGCTTAGGTCTATCGGGTGGTTTTGAGATGAGGTTGATGCTGACCGATGGCAGTAATAATTTTGCCAAGCTAGATGCGGCAGCTAAGACATTTATTGCTGAGGCACAAAAACATCCAGAGATCATGATGATCTTTACGCCATTTCAAAATAATGTTCCGCAACTTCAGCTGAGCTTTAATGTGGGGCGGGCTGAAACGTTTGGGGTCGATATTGGGGATGCTTATGATGTCTTGCAATCCTATCTTGGATCTTCTTACGTCAATCAATTCTTCAAATACGGCCAAACCTACCAAGTGTATGTTCAGGCTGACGGTAAATACCGCGATGCTGTAGAGCAGGTGAATCGCTTGTATGTAAAAAATAAGAGCGGCAATATGGTTCCGCTAGGATCCTTTATCGATGTCAAAGATACTACTGGACCAGCGTTTGCATCGCAGTTTCAACTGTATCCTTCTGCTGCCGTGCTTGGAGCCGCTAATGATGGTTATAGCTCTGGGCAAGCGATGAAGGTACTGGCGCAGGTAGCCGCTAAGACTTTGCCGGATGGGGTCGCTTACCAGTGGGCTGGCATGTCTTATCAAGAAGATTTGGTGGGTAACACCGTCATTTTGATCTTCGCGCTATCGATCTTGTTAGTCTACTTAGTGCTTGCAGCGCAGTATGAAACTTGGATAGCTCCTCTGGCAGTTCTGACTGCAGTGCCACTGTCTTTATCAGGTACGGTATTGGCCTTATTGCTTACCGGCCTATCAAATAATATTTATGTGCAGATTGGCCTCGTATTGATGATTGCGCTTTCTTGCAAGAACTCCATTTTGATTGTTGAGGTTGCCATTGAGTGCAGACACAAAGGCATGAGCTTTGTTGATGCTGCGCTAGAGGCTTCAAGAGAGCGCTTTAGACCAATCGTGATGACATCCATCGCATTTATCTTGGGTGTCATGCCTTTGCTTCTTTCTACTGGTGCAGGTGCTGCAGCACGAATCTCCTTGGGTATTACGGTATTTAGCGGCATGATCGCTTCTACCTGCCTTGCAGTAGCATTGGTACCGGTCTTTTATGTAGAGATTGAAACCTTCTTTGAGAATCGCAAAAATAAGAAGGCTGAAAAGGCTGCCCAAAAGAAATAGATAGAGGGGGTATCTCGCTCATCAGGGCGGGATTTCCCCAGTCATTTCATCGGTTTATTTATAGAGGCAGTTTGGTATATTAACCAGAATAATTCTGTTTTTTTAACCTACAGGGCTTGTGCCTTGATTGCTTGCTTATCCCTATGAAAAAAATACTATCCATTCTGATCCTTGGTGTCTCCCTTGGTGCAACATCCTCGGTTGCATACGCTGATCCGCCAATGCCACCTTTTTATACTTCCGTCATGAAAATGGCTCCAGAGGGTAAATTAGGGCAGATTATTAAAAAGGAAAAGATAGAAACTTTCGTGAAAGGTGCGCAGGCATGGAAGATTGCTTACATTTCATCGGACATTGCTGAACGCAAGACAATCGCAACGGGGTTGATCGTAGCCCCGATTGGGCAGACTCCTAAAGAGGGGAGGCCGATCTTGGCGTGGGCTCATGGCACAACGGGATCAGCTCAAAACTGCGGCCCTTCACAAATCACTAACCCTGCCTCTCCTTTAAACGAATACTTTTTAATGGATGGTAATTCTTGGACGGATTACGGCATCCCGAACGTAGAGGAATTTATTAAAGAAGGTTATGTCATCGTCGCTACTGACTATCAAGGTCAGGGCGGTGGTGGCAAGCATCAGTATGCTGTTGCCGGCACCAATGGTAGAGATGCCATTAACTCCGCAAGAGCGGCTAGCTCCATGAAAGAAGTCGGCGCTGGTAAAAAGACGATTATTTATGGTTGGTCACAAGGTGGGGGAGCTACTATTGCTGCTGCGAGTCTGCCAGAGTATCAAGCTCAAAAAGGCACTGCCGCAGATAATCTAGAATATCTTGGATTTGTTGCATTGGCGCCAGACGATGTAGCGGTAATGCTTCCAAATGTTCCCGCTGATGAGGTCAGTGCTAACAAGCTTATAAATGGATTTACCCAGGCGAATGTCCCGAATGTATTCTTATTTGCGCATTACGTCATGGGTCTGTGGGGCGCTCAAGCAGCTAACCCAAATCTCAAGTTATCAGATATTTTGACTGACGAAGGTGTAAAAGCAGTTAATCAGTTAGCGGGTAATAAATGTGTGCACGTCATGGCCGATAGCTTTAACTATACCTATGGCGATCAATATAAATCTTTGATTAAGCCTCAACCTAGTAACACCATCTCTTGGTTGAAGGCGTTCGTTGAGGGTAGTGTGAAGCCAGTGAAACCAGTAGCGCCGGTAGTTATTTACTGGGGTACAAAAGATACCGCAGTTCCTCCAATCATGCATGAGCTATATCAAAAGCAGATGTGCGCTATGGGTGCTAATGTAGGCAGAAATCAACTCCCAGGAGAGCAAACCCACTTTACAACCCCTGGCGTTTCAGCACCCATGTATCTGTCTTGGGTTAAGGATCGCATTGCCGGTAAGCCATTGGCCAATGGATGCCCGCAAACAAGCCCAAGTCAGAAGCAATGATCTTGGTTTCAAGAAGTGAAGTAATGACAAAGCCACCCAAGGGTGGCCTTTCTATAACTGGTGACTAAGGGGTTAGGAGATTAGTTGAATAATCTCTGTATGAATTGTTTGTAAAAGCTGATAAATTTCAGGTAAATAATAAACAAACAATAAGTAAGTGATGAAAAATATCCTAGTGTCTCCCGGTTTTATAGCATTGCTTATCTCTTTGATGGGGGCGCTCCCTTATGTAGCAAAAGGACAAACATCTACTCAAGCGGGGCAATATTTAGCTGCTGCTGGCGATTGCGTTTCTTGCCATACTGCGCCCGGTGGAAAGCCTTTTGCTGGTGGACTCAAAATGGCGAATCAGTTCGGGTATTTGCTGACACCTAACATTACTCCGGATATTGCAACTGGTATTGGTTCATATAGCAAGGATGATTTTTTTCGTGTTTTACATCATGGGGTAAATAAAAAGGACCAAGATCTTTATCCTTTTATGCCCTATGACGCCTATACCAAGGTGACTAGAGAGGACTCAGATAAGATTTACGATTATCTGCGAACGCAGCAAGCTGTTTTTAATCCAATTGAAGTAAATCATTTAGATTTCCCTTTTAATATTCGTGCCAGCATGATTGTGTGGCGGGAATTATTCTTCAAGGCCGGTACTTATAAACCAGATCCCGCCCAATCCGATGCATGGAATCGCGGGGCCTATCTAGTGGAGGGCTTAGGCCACTGTAGTTCCTGCCACTCCCCTCGCAACCTGATGGGGGCGGTTGAAAACTCCAAGGCATACACAGGCTCTCTGATTGAAGGTTGGTACGCCCTTAATCTGACCTCAAACCCGCTGACAGGTCTGGGTAAGTGGACCACTCAGGATATTGCGCAGTACCTTAAAACTGGCGCTTACCCTGGCAAGACGACTGCCTTGGGGCCGATGGCAGAAGTTGTCCATAACAGTACGAGTAAATTAACTGATGCAGATTTATTGGCAATGGGCACTTATCTCAAATCCATTCCATCAAATTCGAGCTTATCGAATGATCGAAAAAAAGTAGATGCAACTTACCTTGCTGGTACCAAGCTTTATGTTGATAACTGTAGTGGCTGTCATCAGTCATCGGGTAGGGGTATTAAGGGCGTTATTCCACCTTTAGCTGGCAATCCCGTAGTGATGGCTGAGCAGCCTAACGATATTATTAAGGTAACCATCCGTGGTATCCAGATGCGAGATGGTTATATCGCTATGCCAGAATTTGCTTCTAGATTGAGTGACCAGGAAATACTGGAGATTGCCAACTACGTCAGGTCAAGCTGGGGAAATGGCGCCGCTCCTAATGTCACAAAGTCCTTGGTCGAGAAAATCAGAGCAAACCCTGGGCTCTAAGAAAGTTGTTATTTGCTGATCGATTAGGCGAGGCTCAAAGCCGTACGGGCTTCTAGGACAAGCCACCGTGTCTTAATAAAGCATCAATACTGGGATCTCTGCCTCTAAATGCTTTAAAGGATTCGGCGGCAGGACGGCTTCCGCCGACTTCTAAAATCTCTTTGCGATAACGAGCACCAGTTTTTTCATCAAGTACGCTGCCAGTGATTTTTGCGGCTTCCTCAAAGGCGGAGTAGACATCAGCAGATAACACTTCTGCCCACTTATAGCTATAGTAGCCAGCTGCATACCCACCGGCAAAGATATGGCTAAAGGTATTAATCCAGCGGGAGATAGCTGGCTGTGGAACAACATTAAATTGATCCGCAATCGTTCTAGATAAATCAAGAACTGCATGATCTTCAGCATTTTTTGCATCAAAGTTTGCATGCAGACGCCAATCAGTTAAAGACATAACGATTTGACGTAATGTCATATAGCCATTTTGAAAGTTCTTAGCAGCAAGGATTTTTTCAAAGAGCTCACGTGGTAAGGGTTTGCCAGTCTGCGCATGGGCTGTCATCTTTTCTAAAACCTCCCATTCCCAGCAGAAGTTTTCCATAAACTGACTTGGCAGCTCTACTGCATCCCACTCAACACCATTGATACCTGAAACACCTAAGGCACTCACTTGAGTTAAAAGATGATGTAAGCCATGGCCGCTTTCATGGAAGAGGGTGATGACATCATCATGCGTAATGGTAGGTTGACGCAAGACACCATCGATCTTCACTGGCGGTGCAAAGTTACAAACTAGGTAAGCAACGGGCACTTGAATTTCACCATCAGGCAAGACTCTGCGACCGCGCGCATCATCCATCCATGCGCCACCTCGCTTTCCGGGCCGGGCATAAGGGTCCAAATAGAAATAAGCCACGATATTGCCCTTGGCATTCTTGACTGAGAATGATTGCACGTCTGTATGCCAGGTAGGTAAATCTGCAGATTCGATCTTGACTCCAAACAGAGTCTGAATGACTTGGAAGAGCCCATCCAATACTTTGGGCAGAGGGAAGTATTGCTTAAGTTCATTTTCTGAAAATGAGTAGCGCTCTTGTTTTAAGCGTTCTGATGCAAAAGCAATATCCCATGGCTCTAAACCATCAACAATAGATAACTGAGTTTTAGCAAATTCAGAAAGCTCTTGCCAATCCTTGAGGGCAAATGGTTTTGCCTTCTGAGCAAAATTGGTTAAGAAGGAATCCACTTCTTCAACACTGCTTGCCATCTTTGGGGCCAAACTCAGTGCAGCATAGTTTTTGAAGCCCAGCATACGCGCCTCTTCATCGCGCAGCCTTAGCTGCTCAAGCATATTTGTAGCGTTGTCCCATTCCAATTTACCTTTGGCGTATTGAGGCGCAAGCTCTGAAGCACGAGTGACGTAGGCTTCATACATCAGGCGACGTAGCGCCCGGTTTTCAGAGTACTGCATGACTGGGTAATAAGAAGGGAAGTGCAATGTGAATGCCCAGCCTTGCAAGCCCTTCTGTTGCGCTAGGTCTGCTGCAGCAGCAATAGCATCTTCAGGCAGGCCTTTTAGGTCAGCTTTATTGGCAATAAGATGCACAAAGCTATCGGTGGCATCTAAGACATGATCTGAAAATGCTTTTCCTAACGTTGCTTGCTCATCTTGAATTTGTGAAAAGCGCGGCTTGTCTGCATCGCTCAACTCAGCTCCACCCAAACGAAAATCTCGCAAAGAGTTTTCAATGACTTTCTTTTGAGCTGAGCTCAATTTTGAAAAGTCAGGAGCTTGACTGAGTTCTTTAAACTTTTTATAGAGGTCTAAGTTCTGGCCAAGGCTTGAGAAGAAGGCGGTAACCTTAGGTAACATCTCGCCATAGGCGGCGCGCAACTCCGGGGTATCAGCAACGCTGTTGAGATGAGAGATAACACCCCAGGATCTACCAAAAGACTCTGTTGCATCTTCTAGTGGTTCAGCTAGATCATTCCAAGTGGACGGTGTATTTGGATTTACGGCAAGGTCTACTGCAGCTTGTGCATGCTTGAGTAAATACTCAATCGCTGGTGCAATATGCTCGGGTTTCACTTCTGAGTAGGCAGCAATGCCACGCCCAAAAGTGGTCAGAGAGTTGTTTTGCAGCTCTAGGGGTAGGGTGCTGGTGAGGGATGCGGATGTAGTCATCCCTCTAGCTTAATGGACTGGGAACAATTTTGCCAAAAGCCCCAGTCAATTCCTTAATGCTTAGCGGCCTTTTCGGCAGCTTCCAAGGTATTCATGAGAAGCATAGTGATGGTCATCGGACCTACGCCACCTGGTACTGGAGTAATCCAGCCAGCCACATACTTGGCAGCGTCAAAATCTACGTCGCCACAGAGCTTGCCATCAGGCAGGCGATTAATGCCTACATCAATCACAACGGCGCCATTCTTCACCATATCACCACTAATCATTTTGGGTTTGCCAGTAGCCACTACCAAAATATCGGCATCTTTTGTATGGTGTGCGAGGTCACGAGTCTTGCTATTGCAAATAGTGACAGTTGCGCCAGCTTGTAATAACAGCATCGCCATGGGCTTTCCCACAATATTAGAGGCGCCAACAATCACAGCGCGAGCGCCGCGAATAGGGTATTCAATACTTTCCAGAATCTTCATGCATCCATAAGGTGTGCAAGGTTTGAATTCTGGTTGGCCAACCATCAATGCACCGGCATTTGCAACGTGAAAGCCATCCACATCTTTTTCTGGGGCAATCGCTTCTAATACGCGCTCAGAAGCAATATGTTCTGGCAATGGCAGTTGCACCAAGATTCCATGAATGGCAGGGTCTGCATTAAGGGTGGCAATACGAGCCAGTAATTCTTCTTCGCCAAGCTCAGTAGAGTAGCGCTCTAAAACAGAATGAAAGCCAACATCTTCACAAGCCTTTACCTTGTTGCGGACATACACTGCGCTGGCAGGATTATCCCCAACCACAATGACTGCTAATCCAGGTCTAGTACCTTTGGCAGTAACAATGGCGCCGCGTGCAGCAATTTCGGTACGCAGTTTTTTAGAAAGGGCATTTCCATCTAATAGTTGGGCTGGCATCTAAAACTCCAGTAATTAATTGGGCTGTGGGTCGGACAAGGCCAAGCGGAGCAGGTCTGCAACCGTGTTGACGTTGAGCTTTTCCATGATATTGGCGCGATGGGCTTCAACGGTCTTAATGGAAATACCAAGATCATCAGCAATTTGTTTATTTAAACGACCAGCAACAATACGCTCAAGTACTTGGCGCTCACGGCCAGTGAGTTTGCTGAGTAAGCTCTGGGTAATTTTTCGTTGGCTAGCTTGTGAATAGTCGATACGCGCTTTAGCAAGCATGCGATCTACTAGACCACAAAGATCATTTTCTTTAAAAGGCTTTTCAATAAAATCTACGGCACCACGTTTCATTGTGGAGACTGCCATAGATACATCGCCGTGACCGGTGATAAATGCAACTGGCATTGGTAGATTTTCATTAGCAAGGCGCTCTTGTAATTCAAGGCCAGACATACCAGGCATACGCACATCCAAAATGGCGCAGGAGATGGTGGACTTATCGGTGCTTTGCAAGGACTGCAAGAAGCGTTCCGCGCTTGCATGGCAGCGCACAACATAGCCATTACTTTCTAGGAGCCAAGTCAGTGAATCTCTCACTGCTTCATCGTCATCAACTACATAGACAACTTCAGCTTGATTTGGTTTTACAGTAGCGCTTAAGTTCATATCAGTTCTCGCGAGGTAATTCTTAAAATTGAAGTTAAACCTTAGCCTTGGATTGTGGAGATTCCAGGGGTAACTGTATTGTAAAGGTGCAGCCAGCTAGCTTGGTCTGTTCCGAGTCTTGGACATTGGTAGCCCACAGCCTGCCATGGTGAGATTCAATGATAGAGCGACAAATATTGAGTCCCATACCCATTCCATCCGATTTGGTGCTAAAAAACGGCTCAAACATGCGCTCTAGAACGTTTTCCGAGATACCGCCCCCAGCATCGGTGACCTGAATTCTGAGCATGGCTGGAAATATGTTGGTGTCTAAATCCGTTCTGATCCGAACCGGCGGAGCAGACCAGCGAGATGAAAGGGGGTAAGCCTCACGGACGCTGTCTAGGGCATTTTTTAGGAGATTGACTACAACCTGCAAGATCAACACTGGATCGAGGTCCACTACAGGCAAATTTTCAGCAATTTCTGAGGTAATGCTTAGGCGATGGCGGTGGGCTTCAATTTCAACCAAGCCAACTGCATCATTAATAATTTCAGCAATATTTGCGGCTTTGCGTTGAGGTTCACTTCGTTTTACAAAGCCCCGAATACGCTGAATGATAGTACCTGCGCGATGCGCTTGTTCGGAAGCTTTCTCGAGTGCAGGCAAAATTTCTTTAGTTAACGCTGGGTCTATGTTTCCATCTATACGTTTTGCAACACCCATGCAGTAGTTTGAGATGGCTGAAAGGGGTTGATTAAGCTCATGAGCCAAAGAAGATGCCATTTCACCCATCGTAGTCAGGCGACTAGTGAATTGCATACGTTCTTGCTGTTGTAGCGCTAAATCATCTGATTCCTTGCGAGCAGTAATGTCAGTGGCAATTAATAGCTGTGCAAGATGACCATCCACCCATGGGATGAAGCGACGTCTGACCTCAAACCATTGATTGCTGTCATCGCTTAATTGAACCTCTTCAGATTCAGATTCTTGATACAAGAATGGCGTTGGTATTCCCGGCGGAGAATCTTCAAGATCCTCTGCGATAGCTCGCATTGTCATGTTGTTTGTATCGCTACCAGCCAATTGGAAATGACCCTTGGAGTCGTCACCAAAGCGCTCTCGATAAAAGCGATTGGCAAATAGCAGGGTATTGGTCTCTGGAGAGATTACAGATACGGCCGCATCCAAACTTTCTAGAACGGTGGTGAAGCGTTCTTGAGAGGCAGACAATTCTTCGCGAATCTTTTTAGGCTCGGAAATGTCAATTAATGAGGTAACCCAACCAGTCTGCTTACCTTTTTCATTGATCAAGGGGGCAATAAAGGTACGCGTCTGTATAAGGCTGCCATCCCGTTTTAAGATTGCTCCCTCAATACCAACTCTCATGACAAGGCTGATATCGGAATTCATTGCGCGATTCATCTTCTCTATAAGCTCGTCTCTTCTGCTATCTGGCCAGAATGGAAAGGGCGGAGTGAGTCCTATTAACTCCTCTGATGACCAGCCAGACATTTCACAAAAGGCTCGATTCACATA
>CANBSM010000010.1 GCA_947372155.1 Burkholderiaceae bacterium | reverse complement strand
TTGGTTTGACGTGCTAACGCAGCATGCAAATCAATTGCATCTGGCGAGAAGGGCTCTTCAATCCAATAAGGGTTATAAGCCTCAAAGCGGCGCACATACTCAAGAGCTGTAGGTAGATCGCGCCAGGCATTATTCGCATCAAGCGTGAGTAATACATCATCACCTACCGCTTGGCGAGCTGCCTTCACACGCGCCTCTTCTTCTGATGGAGACAAACGCCCCACCTTTATCTTGACCGCCTTAAAGCCCTGCTTTACGTAAGACTCCATTTCTTTGCCTAGTTTGGCAGGCGTTTTACCTTCAAGATAATAGCCGCCACTGGCATAAGCTGGCACTCGATCATCCACCACTGAGCCTAAGTATTGATGCAAAGGCAAGCCAACTGAACGTGCATTTAAATCCCACAAAGCCGTATCCAAAATTGAGATACCGCGCATTACTGCGCCAGAACGCCCTTGGAGAATCGATTCGTTATACATCTCCATCCAGAGTCCTTCACTGCGGTGACTATTTTGACCAATCAGTTTAGGGGCTAGTAATTGCTCAACAGCAAGCTTGGCAATATCGCCGCCAGCGCTACCAACATAGCAAAAGCCAATGCCTTCGTTGCCATCCTTGCCGCGAACTTTTACAAGACAGTAATGACGCTCAGAAACAGTGCGGGTAGAAAATGAAGTGACTTTATCCAAAGGTACCGCTACAGAAGCAACTTGGATAGATTCAATAATCGGCATCTAAACTCCTTAATTAAAAATCGATTGTATCGAGAATTTAATTTGCGGTCGGAAGTCCAAATGCAAAAAATTCACCCCTTTTATTGCTAATGCACGGAGCGAGAATGAGCAAAGTCGCTCTCATCACAAACTCCACTATAGGGATTGGAACTGCTATGAGATTTTTAGCTTATAGCGTGGACTTAGGATTTAGCCTCGCAATGGAGGGGCCGTGATAAAGCTGGAATATGAGTGTAGGCTAAAGGCAGCCTTTGAATTTCTTCAAATAGCCCCAGATCAAGATTAAATCTAATTTGCTGCGGCACAGCATATTTATTGATGATCGCTCTCACATTATTAGATAATTGGGGGGTGAATAAAAAAGTATCTCTAGGCTCCCTTTTTACTAGGGGGGTGATCATCTTATCTGGCTGCGCCTTTCTTAACTCAATCCCAGGGATGAGTTATGCAGCCACAACACAAAGCAACTCTAGCCAGACTCGCCAGAAAGTCGTCATTCAGACCTCAAAGCAGGTTGGCTTCAAAGATAAATCAGCGGGTGGCGGTTCAAAATCCAGCAGCATGAGCCTGAATCCATCATTATTTCAGCGTAAAGCCCCGGATGAGATCATGCTCGATAGCGATGCGAATCTTGACTATCGAGTAGCTCAAGGATGCCTGCGGCGCAACTTTAATGAAGATAATCTACCCGCCAGTGTTGGCATCGATAACCGCCAATTTGCTGAATTCTTCAAAAATCAGACCAAGACATTTTTTGATCATATGCGAGGAGACTGTATCCCGTATGCAGTTGCTTTTGGTAGTCGCAATCGTTTCGATTCACTAAGCATCATGAATGGTCCAATCCAAGATAGTAAAACTGAAGTGTGGACATTCACACCATCAGCGGTTGGTGGATTTTTAATTCAGCAAGACTACCTCAAAGATGAGTCTAAGCGTTTAACCGAGATTCGCATCCCATTAAGAGATGTCCTGTATGACACTCGTAAAGTAAGTGATCAATTACCAGTTGAACTAGTTTGGGAATTAAATTCTCTGATTAAACAAATCTATCCTGAAGAAAATAATTCTCTCGAAAATACCAACAGCGTTGTGCGCTTGATTGTAGACTTTGGAGATCGGGAAAGATGGGCGCAAATTTGGGCGGCAGAAATTATTGATCCCACTACAAAAGAGATCTATGCGAATGCCTTTTGGATGGAGCGCAATGACATTCCTGGGGGCTTCTTTACGGGAACCGGAGAATCGCTTGAGCGCTCCTTCTGGACCAACCCATTAAGCTATCGTCGTATCTCCCGGGGAGTTGGCATGGTTAGAGCCTCTTCGAGTAAGCGCAGCAAGAGTCCTGCGCCAGCAGCCCCAACTCAGACCCCAGCAACCAAGCAACGCTATCGTGCCCACATGGGCATTGACTATGCCGCACCTATCGGAACACCCGTCTTTAGCGTCGCCAATGGCCGAGTGGCTCACATTGGTTACAGCGGTGCATTTGGTAATTTGATCGTCTTAGAGCACCCAGGTAATTACCATACCTACTACGCCCATCTGAGTAGTTACAACGTAGAACTTGAGTTGGGCAACGAAGTGCGGCGTGGCTTAGAAATTGGCTTCGTAGGATCAACCGGAAGATCAACTGGTCCACATCTTCATTTTGAATTAAGAAAAAATGGGATTTATGTAGATCCCTATGGTTCTAAGACCCAACTTGATTTATGGTCCATGCGCGATAACGAAAGTGGGCAGCTGACTAGAGAGATGCTTCTGCTAGGTAGCCCCATTAAGCACAACTAAAGAAATTTAGTAATTCTGCTGAAATAAAAAAGGGTCCAATCGGACCCTTTTTTTGATGGCAAGTAAATTAGCCCAGAACCAATACTGGCAATGTGGAATGAACGATGACTTCATGAGTCTCACTACCCAACAAAATACCCTTGATTCCTGTGCGCTTATGCGATGCCATCACAATCACATCTGCCTTAGCCTTTTTTGCACCAGCCAAAATACCCTCAGATAAATTGCTATTTTCTATGTGAAGACTTTTCACCTTAGCACCAACTCCCAGTGCAGTTGTTGACTTCTTAAATACTTCCCGCGCAAAAGCCTCGCAAGCTTCCGTGTGCTGTTTCTTTGAAATTCCATAACCCATGGTGCTATCTGAATAAACCATCGGAGGTGTAGGATCAGAAACATAGACCAATGTAACCGCAGCGCCGTCAGCCTTGGCAAGCGCTGCGACTTTCTTTAAAGATTTTTTGCTGACGTCTGAACCATCTACTGGCACCAATAAATGCTTAAACATGTTGACTCCCTTTAAATTGAACTACTTATCTGCTCTTTCCATCATAATACTTATTACTAGTCTATCAAAGAATAAAGGTAACTTAATTGCTCAAGACTTTTGCTATCTACCTCTCATTTTTAATCGCCCTCATTGCAATCGATTTGGTATGGCTTTTGGGTATCGCAAAAAACCTCTATCGCAATGAGATGGGCGACTTGATGGCCAGCGAACCCAAGCTTCTTGCTGGGCTCGCTTTCTACCTCATTTATGCGCTAGGTGTCTGTATTTTTGTGATTGTTCCAGCGCTATCCAAACAGTCATGGATATATGCACTGCAATATGGCGCTTTGTTTGGTCTCTTCTGCTATATGACTTATGACCTGACTAATCTCGCTGTTGTGAGAAATTTCCCGACCCAATTAGCTTTCATTGATATTGCATGGGGTAGCTTTGTCACGGCTGTGTGCGCGAGTTTTGCTTACTGGGTTGGCAGCCGCATTTCTTAAATAATTAAGACGTCACAACAATGTTTTTTCGCCCTCGACTTCTAGACGCATTTGCAGGCTATAACCGCGCCCTATTCACGAAGGATGTTTTTGCTGGATTAACAGTTGGCGTTGTTGCGCTGCCATTGGCTATGGCTTTTGCAATTGCCAGCGGACTCAAACCCCAAGCCGGTATTTTTACTGCCATTATTGCTGGCGGACTTATCTCCTTACTTGGAGGGAGTCGCGTTCAAATTGGTGGGCCAGCTGGTGCCTTCATTGTGATTGTCTACGGCATTGTGGAGCGCTACGGTGTTCCCAATTTGTTGCTAGCCACTGCCATGTCTGGAGTATTTTTATTTCTGATGGGGGTATTTCGCCTTGGAACGCTAGTGCGCTTCATTCCCATTGCGGTCATTATTGGTTTTACCAATGGCATTGCCTTTTTGATTGGCCTATCTCAAATCAAAGATTTCTTCGGGCTTCAAATCGAAAAAATGCCAGCTCAGTTTTTTCAATCGATTCACACACTCTACTTAGCCGCAGATACCTTTAACCCCATTGCACTTGGTTTGGCTTGCGGAAGTCTTGCCTTATTAATTCTGTGGAAGCTATTTCAGAATCGCTTAGGCTGGCTCTCCCACCTTCCTGGCACAGTGGTAGCAATGGTGGTGGCAACGATTGTTACCAGTATTTTTAGTTTACCGGTAGATACGATTGGCAGTCGCTTTGGCGGCATTCCGTCAGGACTTCCCTCTTTTGAATGGATTGTGGTGAGTTGGGATAGCGCTCAATTTATGGTGGCGCCAGCTTTAACGCTTGCCTTATTAGGCGCAATTGAGTCATTACTCTGTGCGCGTATTGCTGATGGCCTTATTCATGATCGTCATGACTCAAATCAAGAGCTAGTAGCTCAGGGTATTGCTAACTTTACGATTCCATTTTTTGGCGGCATGCCAGCGACTGGCACAATTGCTAGAACAGTTACCAATATAGAGAGTGGTGGGTCTACCCCTATAGCCGGACTAGTGCATGCAGCGACTTTATTGGTCATAGTCTTATTCGCAGCGCCTCTTGCCAAAAATATTCCTTTAGCCAGCCTTGCTGCAATCTTGATGTATGTGGCCTGGAATATGGGTGAATGGCAAAAGTTTATTGATCTTAAGCAATTCCGTCTGCCATATCGAATCACCATCTTGAGTGTTTTTGTTCTCACGGTTGTTTTGGATCTCACCATCGCAGTTGAAGTAGGTTTATTGCTAGCCTTCATTACCTTCATATATCGCATCTCTAGCCTATCGCGTTGTGAGCCTGCTCTAGCCAATGATTACCTGGGGCTGAGTAATCAGCAAGGTCGAATTGATGCATACCGCATTCATGGAGCCATCTTTTTTGGTGCAGTGAAGCTTCTTGAAAAAATTGAGGCAAATCTGCCCTCGCAAACTCTATTACTTGATTTGAAAAATGTGATCTACATCGATACTTCTGGCATGGATACCATCATGGAACTCGCACATCTGTGCAAGATTCGAAACATTCGATTAATCTTTTGCGGCTTAGCGCATCAGCCTTTGGAAATGGCAGAGCGTAGCGGCTTTATTACCTCACTTCCGCAAGACTCTCTCTATCCGGACCTTATCTCCGGCATAGAAGCAGCAACAGCCTAAGAAATACAGAAGCCGCCCTTTAATAGGGCTTCCGGCAAAACCCAAGCGCGATACAAACCAAACCCGCCTGCAATCAACAGCAGGGAGGCAGCCAAATATCGCACCCACGGGTATTGCCCAAACTGAGTGAGCGCCGCTGAAAATTTAGAGATCAGCAATAAATTAGGTAATGTACCCAAACCAAATGCCAACATTAGTGCGGCACCAGTTACTACATCACCCGATAAAAATGCCAACGGCAAAACGCTATAGACCAATCCACAGGGCACCAAACCCCATAGCATGCCGCTAAACCAACGCGAAGGGCCGCTAGCCATAGCACCCAAGTATTTAGCCCAGTACGCCGCAATTTTTGTACTTAACCATTTGCCGCCAAGTAAGCCCTCTGATTTACCTAGTCTGAGCAGGCGTATCCCCATCAGAATTAATATCAAGGACGTTAGAGCAAATAAGGGACGTTGGATCGGAATGAGATTTTGCTGCCAAATAACCACCCCTACAGAAGCAGCCAAAGCACCTAGCAGGACATAGGTCGTAACGCGCCCCAAATGCATGATCAATTGCAAGTAAAAAAGCTCAGATTTAGCCCGCAATGGGGTCTCCACGGCGATGGGGCTCTCTATGGCAGCCGCGATCCCACCGCACATTAGAGCGCAGTGCCATCCGCTTACAAGAGCGCCTAAAAAGACCGCAACGAGTAAGCTAGTTGTTAGCATGAAATCAACAGAAAATAGGTAAAAGCCATAATCTTCATACTTATAGAATAAACTGATCCTATAGATCAGCACGAATATGAACTACAAACCTACCGATAGCCCAAACAGCAAATGCTCAGTCTGCGTACTGGGTCAGTTTTGCCTTCCGGTCGGATTAAATAGCAGCGAAGTTTCCCAGATCGATACCTTGGTTAAAGAGCGTGTTCATCTCCAAAAAGGTGAAAGCCTTTACCGTCACGGCGATCCACTCAGTTCTGTATATAGCGTGCGCTTTGGCACCCTTAAAACAGAGTTCTGCCTGCAAGACGGTCGACAACAAGTAATTGGCTTTCATCTGCCCGGTGAAATTCTAGGTCTTGATGGTATTGGTGAAGGTCATTATCAGTCTGATGCGATTGCACTGGAAGAGAGCGAAGTCTGCATTATCCGTTACGATGCTTTTGAAGATTTGGCTAGGCAGATCCCTGTGTTGCAAAATCAGTTCCATAAAATCATGAGTCGAGAGCTCACCCAAGATCAACGGCATCTACTGTCACTTGGCACGATGCGTGCAGAAGAAAGATTGGCCGCTTTTTTGTTAAGTCTCTCGCAACGACTTGCTGCACGCGGCTACTTGAATAATGAATTCGACTTGCGCATGAGTCGTAATGATATTGGTAGCTATCTTGGGATTCAAATTGAAACTGTTAGTCGCATGCTCTCACGCTTTGCTGAGTCAGGCCTGATTCAAATCAAACAACGCCACATCAAACTCATCGATATGAATGGACTATACGAACTGGCAGGCATTCCAAACCCAGATCGCCACGGCTGCTCAAGCCCTGAAATACCTATCAAACAGACTTAAATTAAGCCGCGGTCGACTTCCTTGCTATCGGGTGACTCTATCCCAGGCAGGATATACGCAGTAAGCGCACTAGAGATCGCACAGAAGGTCCAAATCACAAAGAACCCAATTGTATAAATACCCTCATCGGAAATATCTGGGTGATAGCCAAAAAATAAAAGGTCCTGCGGGTGGATCACGGTAAATAACAAGCCCTCTGCCATGCCAGCCACCAAAAATGAGGGCCACAAAATCCAGATTAAAAGGCGATACTTCATTTTGCTGCCTGCCCATCTTTAAGCTGCTCAACTTTTAAGCCCTGCTTTACAACACCATCACGCAATGGTTTATCTGCATACAGATTTACAGCCAAATAAATAGTGATAGCGCAGCCAATCATGGCGACAGCTGGCCCACTAATTAAAAGCCATGGCCATAGTTGCTTGAACCAGGGTTTAGTAGTTTGTTGTTGTGTCATATCCATCCTCTCCATTGCCTTCTAGCTTAACGGGGAATAATAAAAGTTGATTTCTCTTCGCGGGTTCTAATGACTTCTTTATCTCCCGATAACTCTTGCGCAGTGACGTCAAAATGAATTGGGTAATTTCCAGACTCATGCTCACCAATGGTAGTGCTGACTTTGATAGGTAGCAATTGATTGCTGGCTGGTGCCACGTCAATTTCCTGAATTTCTAGGCCCTGTGAATTCAGAATCTTTAAATCATCTAAACCCGTGGCTTTTACCCGCACCTTCATTGGATGCTCAGAGGCATTCATAATCTGAATGCGATAAATATTTTCGATACGCACGCCCTCTACCTCACGAGCCAAAGCACCGCGATCACGCATCACATCAACCCGCAATGGATTACGCGTTACCAAAGAAATCAGAAAGGCTGAAGCAAGAACGGTAATAAACGCAGTGTAGATTAATACTCGCGGGCGCAGGATATGGCGAATCGCACTTTGATTAGACTCTTTATCCTCAATCGCACGCTCAGTCGTATAGCGAATCAGACCTTTTGGATAATTCACCTTCTCCATTACCTGATTGCAGGCATCAATACAAGCGCCACATCCAATACACATGTATTGCAAGCCATCACGGATATCAATACCCGTTGGACAGACCTGCACACAAATACTGCAGTCCACACAATCACCTAAGCCTAGGGAAGCTTGATCTGCGGATTTGCTGCGACTACCTCTCGGTTCGCCACGCACTTTATCGTATGTCACCAAGAATGTATCTTTATCTACCATCACGCTTTGGAAGCGTGCATATGGACACATGTATTTACAAACCTGCTCACGCATAAAACCTGCGTTACCCCAGGTTGCAAAGCTATAGAAGCCTAACCAGAAGGTTTGCCATGGACCCAAGGAAAGATGTAGCAAGGATGCACCCAAAGTTTCAATGGGAGTGAAGTAACCAATAAAGGTGAAACCCGTCCAGAAGGCGATGAGCAGCCACAGGAAATGTTTCGTAATCTTTAAACGCCATTTGCGCAAACCCCAAGGCCACTCCTCACCGTCTAAACGAATCCGAGCAAAACGGTCTCCCTCGACCTTGCGCTCAATCCACATAAAGATTTCAGTGTAGACAGTTTGCGGGCAGGCGTAGCCGCAGAATAAGCGTCCAGCCACTGCAGTAAACAGAAATAAAGCAAGTGCAGAAAGAATAAGTAAGAGTGTGAGATAAATCACGTCTTGCGGCCAAAGAACTAGGCCGAAGATATAAAACTTACGCTGAACTAAATCAAAGAGAACGGCTTGACGATCATTCCAGCTCAACCATGGCAAGCCATAAAACAACAGTTGAGTTGCAAAAACTAAGATGAAACGCCAGCGGGCAAAGAGGCCAGATACTGAGCGCGGGTAAATCTTTCTCCGGACCTCGTAAAGAGATTCTTCAATCACCTCTATCGGAACAGGTTTCCCACCCGGCAAAATATCTGACACTAATGACTGATCTTATTTGGCTATTGCTGGTTGTTTATTGTTAGATAAACCCCATACGTAGGCTGTTAATAACTGAATCTTCTCAGGACTCAACACTTTATCTTGAGCAGGCATCATAGCCATGCGACCTTTAGTGACAGTCTCTACAATCGTTGCTTCTGATGCGCCATATAACCATACTTTATCGGTCAAATTCGGTGCGCCTAGAGCGATATTGCCTTTGCCGTCAGGGCCATGACAAGCTACACAATTTGCTTGAAATACTTGCGCGCCACGAGCTGCTTTCTGATCATCTACCGGCAAGCCAGAAAGACTGCGGACATAGTTAGCAACATCAGAAATTTGATTGCTATCTAACTGTGGGAATGGTGGCATCACACCTGCACGACCATTTACGATGGATGCCTTAATATTTTCTGGTGAGCCGCCATAGAGCCAGTCGCCATCAGTCAAATTCGGAAAGCCTTTTGCACCACCAGCATCAGAGCCATGGCACTGCGCACAAGAATTCAAGAAGAGGCGTTGACCCATTTCACGTGCCTTAGGATCGGCCGCTACTTGCTCAATATCCATCTTGACGTACTTAGCATAGACGGGCTTGAGCTCATCATTGGCAGTAGTCATCGACTTCATCAAAGCGCCATCAGTACTGTAGCCCAAGAGACCTGGGTATGAACCGAGCCCTGGATAAAGAACTAAGTACACCAAAGCAAAGATGCAAGAGATCAAGAACATCCACATCCACCAGCGTGGCAAAGGATTATTTAACTCACGTAGATCGCCATCCCATACATGCCCAGTATCAGCTACTTGGCCATCAGCTTTCAGTGTTACCTTAGTCTTACGTTGTGAAAATAATAGCCAGATGCACCAAAAAATACCGACCAATGTTACTAAGGCGATATAGGCACTCCAACCGGCACCAAGAAAGTCACTCATGATTTATCCTTACTGAATTCATCGGGAAGATCGAACGGAAGTTCGGCGGATTCTTGATTAGCGGGCTGTCTTTTTGCAGACCAAGCCCACCAAACGATTCCAATAAAAACTACCAAGCCAAGTACGGTAGAAATTGCTGAGAGATAAGGAGCAATATTTTGCATAGTTTTCTATTGCTAAGAATTACTTAGCAACCACCTCGTCCACAGTGATATACCTACGGTTAACGCCAAGACCCTGTAAGTAGGCAACCAATGCATCTAATTCGGTTTTACCTTCTAGCTCTTTAGGTGCATTTGCTATTTGTTCGTCCGTGTATGGAATCCCTAAACGACGCATGGCAACCATATGAGATTGAATGCTGCCTGCATCAGCAGGACTCTTCGCCAAATATGGATATGCAGGCATATTGGATTCTGGCACCACATCACGTGGATTATTCAAGTGGATTTGATGCCAAGCATCTGAGTAACGACCACCTACACGAGCCAAATCTGGGCCGGTGCGCTTGCTACCCCATAAAAATGGATGGTCATATACAGACTCACCCGCCAAAGAATAAGGGCCATAGCGCTCAACTTCTGAACGTAGAGTACGAATCTGTTGTGAGTGGCAACCCAAGCAACCTTCTCGTTGATAGATATCGCGACCAGCTAAACGCAATGCAGAATAAGGCTCAACACCTGGGCTGGGCTCAGTTGTTGAATGTTGGAAAAATAAAGGCACGATCTGCACCAAACCAGCAATTGAGATTGCCGCAATGGTGGCAATAATCAACCAGCCAACATTGCGCTCAAGCGTTTCGTGGGAGAAAAATCGACGTTGTTCTGACATGTTCTTATCCTTAATGAGCTGCTATAGACGCTTGTGGAATAGCAGCGTCAATGAATTTTTTACCAACTACTGTTTTATAGACGTTGTAAGCCATTACAAACATACCGCTTAAGTAGCACAGGCCACCTATCAAACGAATAACATAGAAGGGATAAGTTGCTTTAACAGACTCAACAAAGCTGTACGTCAAAGTTCCATCTGGCTCGAATGCTCTCCACATCAAACCTTGCATTACCCCCGCAATCCACATTGCAGCGATATAAATCACCACACCAATAGTTGCAATCCAGAAATGCACTTCAATTAACTTGGTGCTGTACATATCCTTCTGACCCACTAAACGTGGAATGAGATAGTAAAGAGAGCCAATCGTAATCATGGCCACCCAACCTAAAGCGCCTGAGTGAACATGGCCAATAGTCCAATCGGTATAGTGAGACAAGCTATTTACTGTCTTGATAGACATCATGGAACCTTCGAAAGTAGACATGCCATAGAAGGACAGGGCTACTACCAAGAATTTCAAGATTGGATCACGGCGCAATTTGTACCAAGCGCCAGACAATGTCATGATGCCGTTGATCATGCCACCCCAAGATGGCGCCAACAAGATCAATGAGAACACCATACCTAAAGACTGTGTCCAGTCTGGTAAAGAGGTGTGTTGTAAGTGGTGGGGGCCTGCCCACATATAGGTAAAGTTCAAAGCCCAAAAGTGGACGATGGATAAACGATATGAGTAGATTGGGCGCTCAGCCTGCTTTGGAATGAAGTAGTACATCATGCCCAAGAAGCTAGTCGTCAAGAAGAATCCGACTGCATTGTGGCCATACCACCACTGAATCATCGCATCTTGCGCGCCAGAATAGGCCGAGTAAGACTTAAATAGACTTGCTGGCATCTCAATGTTATTAACGATATGCAGTACCGCAATCGTCAGGATATAAGCACCGAAGAACCAGTTAGAAACGTAAATATGTTTAGTCTTACGTTTGATTACAGTACCAAAGAACACAATCGCATAAGCAACCCAAACGATGGTAATCAAGATATCGATTGGCCACTCTAGTTCGGCGTACTCTTTAGAAGTGGTGATACCCAACGGTAAGGTAATGGCAGCAGAAACAATGACTGCCTGCCAACCCCAGAAAGTAAATGCCGCTAACTTGTCACAGAAAAGTCGCACCTGACAAGTGCGCTGCACAATGTAATAAGAGGTTGCAAATAGTGCGGAACCTCCAAAAGCAAAGATCACCGCATTAGTATGCAAAGGACGCAAACGGCCATAACTTAACCAAGGAATATTGAAAGTGATTTCAGGCCAGATGAGCTGTGCGGCGAGGATGACCCCCACGAGCATGCCAACAATTCCCCAAACCACGGTAACGATGGCAAATTGGCTGACAACCTTGTAATTGAAGGTGTCTTGATTACTCCCCACGGTAAGTCCCATGGTTTCTCCTTTTTTGTGACCAAACAACGACATAATCCAAATAGACTGAATTAATTATCAAAGTAAGCCTGTAGGGGCAGTTTGATCTACATCAAAAAGGATGGGGCAAATTCAGATCCTACCCAAAAGTAAATTCTTCAATTTCTTAGGGCATTAAGATATATAGCTATTTTTGAGAGTGCTTACTAACTTCTTGGGGTGCTGGAGTGTCATCATCCATCAAAATAGCGTGCCCCGGACCATCCAAATCATCGAATTGACCGCTTTTGATAGACCAACGCAAAATCCAGACCAATAGACCAACCAGAACTAGCGATAAAGGGATGAGTAGAAATAGACTTTCCATCCTTATAGTCTAAGCTTTTCGTAAACGCCAAGCATTTAAAGTCACCGCAAGAGAAGAAAGTGACATACCGATACCAGCAACCCAGGGATTGACTAAACCCATCATTGCAGCAGGAATAGCCAACAAGTTATACGCTAAGGCCCACCATAAATTCTCTTTAATGATGGCTTGAGTCTTGTCAGCCAGTTGTAAAGTTTTAGCTAGAGGCGCTAAGGAGATGGCAGTCAGAATTGCATCAGCCCCCGCTGCCGCCAATGGCGCTCCTGCGCCAACTGCAATGGAGACATCAGCATGAGCCAGTAAAGGTGCATCATTAACACCATCGCCAATTGCCCACACAAAACGATTTTCTTTTTGCAAGCGCTCAATATAATCATATTTATCCTCAGGTGTGCAGCCACCCTGATAATGATCGATGCCAACATGTTTAGCCCACCAAGCAACAGTAGCGCAATCATCACCTGAAACTAAATGCACCACAATCTTTCTGGATTTCACTACCGTTAAGAATTGCTCTAACCCCGCTCTAGGGGTGTCTAAGAATACAAAGCTGGCTATTAAGCCTTGTGTATCTGCTAAATGCACTTGTCCGTATTGACCAAGCTGAGCACCCTGCTCCACACCTAGCCACAAGGCACTTCCTAAGCGATATGCCCCCGAACTCAAACCTTTCCCCAACTGATTCACGACAGGCTCAGTCAATACGGGTAAGGATATTTCTTCAGTTACGGCAGCACGCATCAAAGAAAGCGCTAAGGGATGTCTTTGTCCAGCCTCCAATGCAGCAGCTAAAGCCAATGCATCTTCACGTCGATAGCCTGGACGTAAATTAATAACGTCTTGCAACTCGGGTTGTCCCATTGTTAACGTACCCGTTTTATCGAGCACTAAATCCGTTGCCTTCACCAAACCCTCCATTACATGGCCACGCACAATGAGTAAACCTAATTTAGTGACAGCGCCTTGAGCTGCGGCCATTGCAGTAGGAACTGCTAGCGATAAAGCACAAGGACAACTGGCAACCAGAACAGAAACTAACACTGTCCATGCACGACTAGGGTCAAAGTAAAGCCAAATAGCTGATGAAGCAAACGCACTGAACAAGAGAAAGGCCACAAAATAAGCGGTCCACTTTTCTGCAAGGCTCACCATGACTGGTTTAGCAAGCAATGCTTGATCCAATAAATACGCAATTCCAGCGATGCGGGTTGATTGCCCAACTGCATCAATTCTCATGAATAATGGATTGAGAATGTTATGGGTACCAGCGTATACCCGATCACCTATTTTTTTCTCGACCGGTTTAGATTCCCCAGTTAACAAAGATTCATCTAAAGCACTCACATTTTCAATTAAGGTACCGTCAGCCGGCACTACTTCGCCGGGAGAAACTCGCAACACCTCTCCAGGATTGCAATTCACAACCGGAACCAATTCAATGTCTTGTGATGCAGGGTAATTCAATGCCCGCTCACAGGTTGCAGGCAACTGTTTAGCCAAGGCCTCGGCCCCACCTTGAGCATCTTGCCTAGCTAATAACTCCACATATCTTGCTGCCAAGATAAATGCCACAAACATGGTGATGGAATCAAAATAGCTATGACCTACACCGGCAACTAAATTAATAGTGCCTGCGGTAAATGCCAAGGCCAAAGCCAGAGCAATCGGTACATCCATGCCCAACATATGTGTTTGCTTGAATGACTGAAGACTACGCCAGGCTGCCTGGAATATTGGTCCTGCTGAATACACCATCACCGGCACCGTTAAAGCCCAGCTGGTCCAACCTAAAAGGATCTCAAACTCAGGGGTGATATCTGCACCAACATAGGTAGGCCATGCATACATCATGACCTGCATCATGCCCAACATCGCCACACCTAGACGCAGAAGTAGACTGCGCCTTTCTTTCTTTGCTCTATCTAATGATTGAGAAGGCTCAAATGGCCAAGCTTCATAACCAATCCGCTCAATCTCAAAAAGTAATCTTGCCAGGCTTGTTTTGTCTGGTGAAAAACGTACCATCACTTTTTGCGTAACGTAATTAATTTGCACATCTTGAACACCCGCATTACGACGCAAATGTTGTTCGCACAGCCAAACACAAGCTGCGCATCGAATTTTTTCTAAACGTAAAGTGGTCTCAAGATTGCCATCACTTCCAGATGGACGAGTGAAACGACCAAGTAATGAGGGATCATCATAAGGCCTTAGCTTTTCTGGAATCTCATTACTAGCAAGATAGGCTGCCGGCTTATCGCCAGACTGAGAGCGTCTGGCATAAAAGACAGCAAGACCTTCACCATGAATCGTTTGTGCGATCGCCATACAGCCCGGACAGCAAAATGCTCGGGGCTCACCACTCAATTCTGCCTCGATTAATTCACCAGGAAGAATCTGACTTGAGCAGTGATAGCAAATCAAAGAATTTTTCTGATTCATCTAATGATTCATCCACGCACTGAACTACCCCAACCCCTACGACGCTCATAAATCACAAATAAAACTCCCCAGATGACGACAGCAAAATATGCCCATACCCAAGAAACTTGCGAAGCACGAGAGCCAGAAACATCCAAAACGAAACCAAAAATAGCTGGGCCTAATAAGCCGCCACCAAAACCCATCAAGGAGTGCAGACCCATAGCGGCACCCTTGATATTTTCTTGCGCGCTAATCACCAAGCCTGCAGTGAGTGTTGAGGAGTCAGCCATAATAAAAATAGCATGCCCTATAGCAAGAGCAACAATCAACCACCATGATTGGCCTGTAGAACTAGCGAATGCAATACCTAATACGGCACTAGTCAACATCACGGTACAGATCCATTTTTGACGCCCTATTTTCAAAGCAATTTCATTTCCCAGTATGGAAGAAGGTACGCCAAAGAAATTAATTACTCCTGCCAATGTAGTGGCAGTCAAAAAGAATGTCTCTCCAGAGGCAACCGCGCAAAAAGCAAAGAAGGCAACAATCCAACTTCGAGAAGCAAAGAGCTCTAGGGTGTGTGCGGTATAACCAAAAATATAGCCTGATGCATTCTTGTCCTGCAAAACCAATTTCCATTTATCTACAGGGAAAATGTCATGCAAGCGGATGCGAATTGGACCCTGCCATTTTTCATGATCTAGTGCTGGAATCAGCATTAAGACAATCAAAAAGGCACTCAATGGACCCAATGCAATCAAACCGAACACATAGTGCCAACCCAGCGCACTTAGTATCCAACCCGAACATAAATAAGAAAAGCCAGTGCCAATGCCAAAGAAGGCTGTGTAGAACGCAATGTGGCGCGTTAACTCTCCTGACTGAATGCGATCAGACAAAATTTTGAGCCCGGGCATATAGGTACCTGCAAGACCAGCGCCATTCAAAGCCATAAACAATAGCGCCGTCCAAAAGTTATATGCGAGCAAACTCATACCTAAGAGTCCAGCGGTGGCGATCAGGCCACCTACCAGATAGACCTTACGTGCATCAACCCGATCAGTTAACGCGGTAGCTAATGGCACAGCCAGCATGTAGCCGAAGAAGAAGGCGCTGGCAATTAAACCCGACTGCAAGTTACTTAAATGCCACTCTTCTTGCAAAGTAGTCAGTACAACAGCGTAACAAGCAAAGCCCAATAAAGCACAGGTTTGTGCCAAGAGCATTAGAGGGGTATAGCCAGCTGAACGAAAGCGCATAAATAGTCGGTAGAAACGTGAACTCATTCTACTCGCCCAGAACAAAAGAGACCCGTTACACTATTAAAAACAAGATGGAGACAGCATGAACAGTAAATTATTTACCAGCAGCCTAATGCAAATTAGCATCAGTCTGTTTATTGGCCTGTTAAGCCCTTTAGCCATTGCAGATAACTATCCCTCAAAGCCCATTAAGGCGATTGTTCCATTTGCACCTGGAAGCACTACAGATCAAATTGGACGTGCCTTTGCTGCAAAAATGTCTGAGACCTTAGGCCAGCCCGTGGTGATTGAAAATCGCCCTGGAGCAAATGGACTCATTGGTGCAGATTTTGTGGCCAAAGCACCAGCGGATGGATACACAATCTTGTTTGGCACAAATAGCACTAATGCAGCCCTGAAAAGTCTTGTCAAGAAACTGCCCTACAACCAAGACACTGCTTTTACACCCATTGGGTACTTTGGCTCGGCCCCACTCATCATTGCCGTCAATAACGATGTACCCGTTAAATCACTCAACGGATTTGTGTCACTAGCTAAAGCAAACCCAGGGAAAATCACTTTTGCTTATGCGAGTACATCGCAGCGCGTTTCTTCAGAAATGTTGGGAAGTTTTGCTGATATCAAAATGACTGGCGTATCGTATAAAAGCGGGCCTAATGCGATGACTGATTTAATCGGCGGTCAGGTCAATATGTTCACCTCTGACTTTGGGGTCTCTTTACCTCAAGTACAAGCTGGGAAAATCCGTGGTCTTGCGGTAACCTCACTTAAGCGCTCTCCAGCTATTCCTGAGTTACCTACTGTCAACGAGGCCTTGGGCACTAAAGGCTACGAACTCATTGCCTTCTTTGCTGCCTTTGGGCCTGCCGAAATGCCAAAAGAGGCTGTTACCAAACTGAATAAAGCAATTAACGATGCCGCAAATTCGAAAGAGTTGATTGAGCGCTTCTCCGCCATGGGCTTTGAAACTCAGCCTGGAACGCCCGAAGCACTGGGACAAAAAATTAAGCTAGAAACAGTGAAGTGGGCCAAAGCCATCAAAGAAGCTGGCATGGAGCCAGAATAAATCAGCAGTTTTTATTGCTGGCTACGATTAGGTGAATCTTGGAAACCGTTAGAGCGATAAGTGAGAACCAAAGTATCTCGATAGCCATATTTGGCTATCGGCTGAATGGGTGTAGATTCATGAATCATGCGTTGATCATTCATCAGCAATAAAGACCAGGGTTGCGTTAGAGTAAAACGCAATCCCGCAGATCCGGAAGTATCAAATATTCTGGTCTCACCACCCTTAATACCCTCTCGATCTAACAAGAAGACTGCTACGAAATCAACGCCATCACGATGAGCGCCTTCAGGCGTCGGACGCCCAATTCCATCAGTGGTATCAATTCGAAATTGATGCGCCTCAACAAACCAGGTATTGACTGGCTTTAAACCATTGAGGATCTGAGCAAGCCCAAGTAATACCGATTGCCAAGCAGAGTCATTCAGTAACTCACCTTGAATAGGCTCAAACCAACGTTCAATCCCACCATGCAATGCGTTGTAATCAAGAGACTGCCAATGCGCACGATGTGGAACCAAGGCAAGGTCGTTGCCTTTAATTTGGTAGCTAGCATGACGGCGAAAGCGATAGCGGCCACCATCTTTTAGGTATGGGTCACGCGGTAAATTTTCCCAAAACTGCGTGAGCCTTTGAAGGCTGGGCAATTCAATATGACTAAACTGAGCAACAGTCTGAGCTGAAACAACTGCAAACCCGTCATTACGCAAAGCCTCATCAATCTGCTTGAGAGGGGTCAGTGGGGGCGCAAGGCCAGCAATCGTCATAGCTCTATTTTAGGTTAAGCGGGGAAAATTCGTTAATCTAACTGAGCGCCAGATACTTTGACAATTTTTGCCCACTTTGCCAACTCATCTTTTAATAAGGCACTTAACTTCGTGGGGGGCACAGGAGATAGATCCAAGCCCTGTGCAGTTAACTTTTCACGCACATCTGATTTGGACATCGTCTTATCCATTGCCGCCTGAATCTTCTTGACCACATCTGCGCTGACACCGATAGGCGCAAAGATCGCCACCCAAACCTCACCTACGCAATCAGGATAGGTTTCTGCAATCGTCGGAATGTCTGGTGCTGCACTGGATCGTTTAGCCGAGCTAATGGCAATTGCCTGCAGCTTGCCGGCTTTAATGTAATTTAAAGCAGAGGGTAGGCTTGCAAATGCCAAAGGTACCTGCCCACCCAATACATCGTTGATGGCTGGAGCCACTCCTTTATATGGAATATGCTGCATATCAATTCCAGCGCTAGCATTGAGCATAGCGCCCAACAAATGACTAATCGTGCCATTACCAGCTGAAGCATAAGACAGCTCACCAGGCCTCTTCTTGGCTGCAGCCACAACATCAGCCAATGTTTTGTAGGGTGAACCTGGCGGTGACACCAAGACGTAAGGAGTAGCACCAATGTAATACAAAGGTACAAAATCATTAATAGGATCAAAGCCAGGATTTTTATAAAGGGATGGATTAATAGCTTGCGCGCTGTTAATAGTCAGTAATAAGCTATAGCCATCCTTCGCCGAACGGGCAACACTTTGAGTACCAATATTGCCTCCGGCACCCGGCCTATTTTCAACCACAATGGAAGCGCCAATGGATTCACCAAATGCGGGCGCAATCAAGCGCGCAACAATATCGTTGGTGCCTCCAGCAGTCTGAGGAACAACCATCGATATGGGTTTATTGGGATAGCCCTGTGCTTGAACTCCAAAGCAAATGGCGACACCTAATGCTAACAATAGATTTTGAATTGTTTTATACATCTAGCCTCCTTAGTGAACCAAGCTTAAGCGCATGCGTACTTCGCCCACATGCCCCTTAAGGTCATATAGCTCTTTCGCATCCAACATCGAGACCTTAATATTGCCAACACGCCTCTCAATATTCTCTAGATCTTTAAAGTTCTTTTCTTTTAGCGCAGGATTTTGCGCATTCCGCTCAATGACTTTGAGCTCTTCATACACTTGGGCTAGCTTGAGGCGTAATAAGAAATTTTTAGTTGTTGGAATATAGGTAAATAGTGGGATTAAGATTACCAGCAATGGAATAACAATTTTTACAAAACGTCCGGCCCATACTGCAGTCCAGAACGGTAAGTGGCGATGCAAGAATGAAGGACCATCTTTTAAATAGATCTCGGCATCAGCATGTAATGGAAAATCCAATCCAGAACCAGAGGGAAACTCGCCCACCTTTTGTAAGCGTGAGTAAGATTTCAAGATGTCGTATGAAGCGCTGAGCAATAGAGAAACCAAAGCTGGACTCACATTGTCATGAGCCACTAAAGTGGCGGTCGCCGCCATTACCTGAATATCCTGACGGGGTTGATCGTATTGAATGCTCAATAGCCCCCTAGGCACAGTGACCTTTGACAAATACGGAAGATTGCGAGTGTAGGCATCTGCCTGATCAAAGTTCATTAAACGAATTCCGGGAATAGCGTAAAACTTTTTCAAAACCGGTGCCTCTGCTGCAGCCACGATAAATACTGCATCCAACTCACCATTGCTTAACTTGGCTATAGCCTCATCAGGCTTTAGTTTTTGTGCGCCAAATTCTTTTTCAGTCATGCCACTAGCATGCAATAAATCCTGAGTGAGCGCCAAAGTGCCGCTTCCTTCATTGCCTATGGAGATGTTCTTGCCCTTGAGCTGACTCAATATCTTCAGTTGACCACCTTCAGACTTGAAAGCACCTTCGCGATACCAAACCCAAATTGGTTCATAAAACATTCCTGCGATGGACACCAAATTGGGATAGTCGCTAATCTTGGCAACCCCGCCCTGAACCATCGCAAAATCCACTCCAGATTGGGGATCATTTAAGAGATTGAGGTTATCTATCGTACCGCCCGTAGAACGCACCTTCAGTTCAACACCATCTTGGGATACCTCTGCCTTGAGGCGCTCTCCAAATTGGTAATACAGCCCAGTAGGAAAGCCGGTTGCCATTTCGATTGACTTGGGTGGTGGTGGGACCAGAACCCACAGCACACCAAAAAGAATAATTAACAGCGCAAAAAAGGCAGCTGTTATAGCTAAGGGGTTGTACATTTGTTTTTTAATAAAATTCATGAAAGTCTCTTATGTTTTTTGCATTATGCCCCGACCATGGCATTAGTAAAAGGTTTCAAAACCGATCATCCAATTCGAGATAAGATGAGGCTTTTTAGAGGCTCCAAAGACCATTATGAATTCAGCTAAAACCAAGGTAGCCCTAGTCACCGGAGCAGGAACCGGGATTGGAAAGGCGGCGGCCAAGGCCCTTCTTAAAGGAGGCTACCAAGTGGTTCTAACCGGGCGAAATCTCGAGAAATTAGAAAAGGCCATCGCTGATATCGGTGGCGATCCAAGTAATTGCCTTGCCGTTTCTTGCGATGTTGGCAAGCCTGATGAAGTAAAAAAGCTATTTGCAGCGCTCAGTCATCAGTTTGGTCGTATTGATGTCTTATTTAATAATGCCGGCATGGGTGCCCCAGCTATTCCAATGGAAGACCTGAGCTACGAACAGTGGATGAATGTGGTGAACGCTAATCTATGTGGCGCTTTCTTATGCTCACAAGAAGCGATTCGCATGATGAAAGCGCAGTCTCCTCAAGGCGGCAGAATTATCAATAACGGTTCAATCTCTGCACATGCACCGCGCCCAATGTCGGCACCTTATACCGCAACAAAACATGCTATTAGTGGCCTGACTAAAACGATTGCACTCGATGGACGCGCATTTAATATTGCCTGCGGACAAATCGATATCGGCAATGCTGCTACAGAGATGACCGAGCGCATGGCAGCTGGAATTATGCAGGCTGATCAATCTATTAAGGTAGAGCCACGAATGGATGTGGATCATGTTGGAGAGGCGGTACTTCACATGGCTCAGCTTCCGCTAGAAAGCAATATTCTCTCCATGACCATTATGGCTACTAACATGCCTTTTGTAGGCAGGGGCTAAAGTCTTACTATCGAACTTGATCGACTAGCAGACGCACATTATTAGCACCGACTTTAATCGTTTGCGCCAAAGAGATTAAATCCCCCGCCTCTGGCTTAGCCATTCCTGTTTTTGAGATGCGCACCTCAATACTTGCTTCAGACAACTGCGAGAGAGGTGCGCTAGGGTTCATTGCTAGGGCATCATTCAAAGCAAAGCTCATTGGAAAATTGCTGGCAGGCATCTTTAAGACCGCCACTGGCATACGCTCACCTGGCTTACGAGCTATCACCATCACAATATCGCCAGGCTTGATTTTGGATTTGAGTTCGGAAGATATTTCAATCTTGCCACTGATTTCTTTTCCAGAAGAGGCAGCTAGTGTAGTAGCAGTGGTAGCTAAGCCACCTTTAGAGCGCGCCTCGGCAATCGATCCCTGGATAGCTCGCGCTTCATCAGTATCGGACGGAATTTGTTTTGCTAGTTTTTCCCAAGTCTGCACTGCTACCTTGTAATTACCAGAGTTATAAGATGCAGTTCCAGCAAGCCAAAGAGCCATCAAGTTATTGGGATCGAGCTTAAGAGCCTGGTTAATTAACTGCATAGGCTTTCCAGTAAAACTGCCGTTTGCATTACTGGCCAATACATCTGCATAGTCGGCCAATAATTGCGGATCAGAATCTATAAAGTTACCGGCACGTGCATAAGCTTTAGCAGCATCTTCATTACGACCCAAGATTCGGTAAGAGCGAGCCAACATCGCCCACCCTTTTAGGTTTGTTGGATCTTTTTCCATTTTGATGGCGAACTCGGCCACCATTTTCTCGACGCCCTCTTGAGTAACCGGTCTCTCAGAATTTTTTTGAGCTACACGAACCACATCTCCTAAGGAGAAATATAGCGCCGACGATAGCAAGACAATAAAGAAGCACAGGCCAATTGCAGTCTTCTTGGTGGATCCGGCAACCTCTCGATCATCTTCCTCAATAGTGTCTTGAAAAAGTCGCTGACGCATTTCTGCATGAGCAATTTCATAATCGGTTGAAGTGATGGCGCCCGATTGATGTTCGACTTCTAATTTATCGAGCTCTTCTCGGTAAATAGTGGCATTCATCTGACGACGCGATGTTGCCTTACTCTTCGCAGGAAATATAAAAGGTCGCAGCAGTAATAGCAGCACTAATACCAGAAGCAGAAAAGCGGGAATCAAGAAGCTAGTCACTAAATTCATTCCTATTTCTTATCAGTCGCATTGAGCATGGCATCAATTTTCTGATTATCAGCATCGGTCAGA
>CANBSM010000009.1 GCA_947372155.1 Burkholderiaceae bacterium | reverse complement strand
CTGGATCCACTCTTAAACGCGCTTGTACCGCATGAAAACCTACTAATATTTGTTTCATCTTATTTTTCTAATCAATCTTTATTTACGGCGCGCTTTAGTACTGCGAACTGGGGGCTTAGTGCCCGCTGGTTTACCAACAGACCTACTCGGCTTAGCGGATTTACCATTTTTTCGGGTGGCTTTACTCTTAGACTGGTTAGCCCCTAAAGTACCAGCAGATTTAGCTGCATTGACATTAATGCCGCTAGGCTTTTGTGGCACCTTGTTGTCTGAGCGACCTCTTTGAGGGGCCGCTTTTTTATTAGGTCTGCCTGTATCTGTTGCCAATAGAACTTGACGGCGATTGGAAGATCCGCCGGGTTCTGCGCCAACGGATTTGACGAGACTAAATTCAATCTTGCGGGCATCTAGATCAACGCGACTGACTAATACATGTAAACGATCGCCTAAGCGATAGCGAATACCAGTACGTTCTCCACGCAATTCTTGGCGCGCTTCGTCATATTGGAAGTAATCTCCGCCAAGCTCAGTGACATGCACCATGCCCTCAACGAAGAGATTTTCTAACTGAATAAACAGTCCAAAGTTCGCAACCCCAGTGACTGTACCGGCATACTCCTGACCCAGATGATCGCGCATGTAGTAACACTTGAGCCAAGCCTCTACATCGCGTGATGCTTCATCAGCACGACGCTCATTGGATGAGCAATGAACACCCAATTGACCCCAGATTGGCAATGCGGCATTGGCACCCTTAAGAGGCTTAGTACCCTTAGCTACCCCTGCTTTGGCATCACTTTGGGATTTCTTGGCATTGACTGCATTCTCACGACCTTTGCCCTTACGGGGCAAAGTTAAGTTGAGAGGCACCATCGGCGGCAATACTGGAACGTAAGGCTTTTTCTGCAGAATCGATTTAATCACCCGATGCGTTAGCAAGTCAGGGTAACGGCGGATCGGGCTCGTGAAATGAGAATATGCTGGATAAGCCAAACCAAAGTGACCTTCGTTATCTGGCTGGTACATCGCCTGTTGCATCGACCGCAGTACAACTGACTGCAGCATATTGGCATCAGGTCGCTCTTTAATTTCACGCATTAATTTAGCGTAGTCACGTGGCTTGGGTTTGTCGCCACCTCCCAATGAAAGTCCTGAAGTCCTGAGCACTTGACGCAAAGTCACCAGCTTCTCTTCTGATGGCTCACCATGCACACGGTAGAGGCTGAGGTGCTTATTTTTATCAATGAAGTCGGCAGCGCACACGTTGGCAGTCAGCATGCACTCTTCAATTAAGCGATGGGCATCATTACGAAGACGTGGCTCAATACGGAGAATCTTGCCAAGCTCATTGCTAATAATTTGAGTCTCAGTCGTTTCAAACTCAATAGCGCCACGCTTCTCACGAGCAGCCAACAGAATCTTAAACAGCGAATACAGATTTCCCAACAATGGACGGAACTGTGCAAAGCGTGTTGCTTCAGGACCCTTACTATTTGAAAGAATCTCCCAAACAATATCATAAGTAAAACGTTGCGCTGAGTGCATTACCGCTGGATAAAACTGATACGCCAAAACAATACCGTTGTTATCTACAACAGAATCGCACACCATACACAGGCGATCCACACCCGGATTTAACGAACAAAGGCCATTCGAAATCTTCTCGGGGAGCATCGGTATAACGCGTCTTGGGAAATACACCGAAGTAGCGCGCAACAAACCTTCATCATCTAAAGGCTGACCTGGCTTCACATAATGCGATACGTCGGCAATTGCTACGATCAAGCGCCAAGCCTTGGTCTGGCCGTACATGACAGGCTCACAATAAACCGCATCATCAAAGTCTCTTGCATCGGCACCATCAATCGTGACTAAAGGTACGTCACGAAGATCAACACGACCTTCCAAATCCGATTGCTGTACTGTATCGGGTAATGCAGCCGCTTCTTTCATGGCGGCAGCAGAGAATTCATGGGGCACGCCGTACTTACGGACAGCGATTTCGATTTCCATGCCGGGATCATCAATCTCACCCAAGACCTCAACTACGCGACCAACTGCTTGGCGATAGCTATCTGGATAGTCAATAATCTCAACACTAACAACCTGCCCTAATTTCGCCTGTCCTTGACCTTTAGGTGGAATCAAAATGTCATGACCAATGCGCTTATCTTCAGGCGCAACAATCAGAACACCGTTTTCATTTAAGAGACGACCAATCACTACTTTATTAGCGTGAAGAACTACCTCGACAATCTGCCCCTCTGGGCGACCACGTCGATCCGTTCCCAATACTCTGACATTGACTCTGTCACCATGCATAACACGAGACATTTCTCTTTCTGAGAGAAAGATATCTTCGCCACCATCATCAGGAATAACAAATCCAAATCCGTCTCGGTGCCCTTGAACTGTTCCTAAGCGGTCAGCCTCACGTGGCATCAAGTCTTTTGCTTTACGCATTTAATTCCTTCGGCAATACATGCCCTGTATATATCTACTGATATCTATTTTTGTTATGAATAAGGCTACTGTATCAAACCACCAAGTCTGAAGGGAAAAAGCCAAAATGGGTGTGAAAATGACCTCAAAACGCCCATCCCTCTATAATAAGGGCATGCCCAGGTGGCGAAATTGGTAGACGCACCAGCTTCAGGTGCTGGCGATCGTAAGGTTGTGGGGGTTCGAGTCCCTTCCTGGGCACCAAACAAGGCCAAATGGCAGCTTGCGCTTACTAAAATTTAGGCCTTATTAAGGTGCAATCACACCTTTTAGCGGTTTTTGCTAATCACGATAGTCAGAAATCACTTTACTCTTAAAGGTGCTAGCAACCGAAAAAAGAGGATTCACAGCATTCAGATCGATTAATTTCGATTTAGAGCTTTTTTTCATCAATCCATCCTTGCTACTAACTTCGACATCTAAGGCGATATTATTTTTTTCATCCCAAAGAATACGGGTTGAACCTTTATCGCTAGTTTGCTCGTACCAAACTGTATTGGCTTGAGGGCCAGGTCCCTTTTTTAGCATTTTTTTGAAAATAGCGGGATCAATCAGAGAATATGAATCGATCCACGAACCAGAAAATCCAACCGAATTGAACTCAACCTTGGGAACTTCAATTCGAGTCTTATTTTCTAAATCTAAAAAGGTGAAATTTACTTCACCATTTTTTTTCAAGGCAATTAATTGGGGAGCTAGCGATGAGTCAAAGTGACGCTCGTCATGGTGATCATGCTTCTCTTTCTTGTTAGTAGACATAGGAGCATTTCTAACATACATTACTTGAGCGCCATTCCGATACAAGACTTCGGAGTAGCTAGTTTCTCTTGTTACACCATCACGACCAACACTCATTGTGTAGTGGTCAATCCTATAGGAAGCATTCTCTTGGGCAGATGCCGTGCTGGAAAATACACCGAACACCAACAATCCGAAACACAATAATTTACTTAAATTCAACATCTGCCCTACCAAAAGAGTTATTAAAATCCAAATGCAGACTTAATCAAGCCATAGACCTTGGTATTGTCAATTGTGCCTTTAAAACCTGCGTTACCAGCACCAGTACTGAACAACATCACGTCACCACCACCGTGGGTTTCTCCGCCTACGCTTGAACCAGTTTGAACCCCATACTCCTGATTGAAGTCTTTTGCAGTTGTATCAATAGCGCTTAAGTCAGCACGGGTTGATAAACGAGTCGCGCCACCGTTTGCAGTAAAACTACCATTGCCAGAGCCATTACCAAATACCAAGGTTGTGTAGGGAAGCTTGTCGCCGGAACTTAAGGCTGGAATACCTTTTTTCACGTTGACATAATTGTCTGCTTTTCCAAGAATTGGATTACCTAAACTTGGGTAGCCATTAAATGCCATGGTGTGGTCATGGTCAGCCGTGACCACGATCAATGTCTTGCTTAAATCCACGTTATCTAAAGCCACCTTGATCGCGTCATCAAAGGCGATCGTATCGGTTAAGGCACGATAAGCGTTTGTACCGTGAAGCGCATGGTCAATACGTCCACCCTCAACCATTAAGAAATACCCATTTCCATTTTTAGAGAGGATATCAATAGCTTTTTTAGTCATCTGAGCCAAGCTAGGTTCTTTTGTCTTATCGCGATCAGCCTCGTAAGACATATGACCCTGTGATCCAGCCTGATCAAATAAACCCAACAATTTAGTACCAGCAGCTACTGGCGCCGCATTAAATGTTGTGAGATCGTTAACGTAGGTATAGCCCGATGTTTGCATGGATGAAATCAAATTCACGCCGTCACTTCTGCCGCTATACATGCTACCGCTCTTAGGCTGCCAAAAACTACTATCGCCGCCCATTAATACATCAACACCCTTACCAAGTGCTTTATTAAAATTGGCATGCAATGGAGTGGCTTGAGAGGCGATGTCGTTTTCAGCATTACGATTGCAGATATGCGCATAGGTTGCTGCTGGCGTTGCATGAGTAAGGCGGGCCGTAGTAACTACTCCAGTAGCCTTACCTTTGGCAATTGCCTGCTCCAAGATTGTAGTGGCAGGTGTTCCGTTATTCGCAACAATACTGCATGTATTTGAAGCTCTACTACCCAATGCTACCCCAGCTGGACTCCATGCCACTGTGTCAGCAGACATGGAAATGACTTCATTATTCATTTTGACACCAGTCATATAAGCAGCCATTGACGGTGCGCTATCAGTAGTTTGCGCATCCTTCGAAAACGTCTTAATACGGGCCGTTCTTTTTAACTTTTCCATATTGAGGGTGCCAGCTTCTCCATATGCATAAATGCGAGATGCTGTAATCGTTGTAGGGCCCATACCATCACCCAAGAAAAAGATGACGTTTGTGGCTTCACCAGCAGCATTAGCAGCAGATGCAAATAGCGCCAACCCAACAAAACCCGCTGCAATAAAACTAGAGCTATATTTACTCATTTTCAGAATCCTTCGTATATAGAATTATTAGAGACCTAAGCCGGTTTTGAGGATCTTAAATACCTCTGTGTTATTAATAACACCACCAATGCTTTCGGCGCCGGAACCAATTGCCCCGATAAATACATCTGCACCGCCATGGGATTCGCCACCAGCTGATTGCTGAATAACAGCTTCTTGGTGGTAGTTCAGATCCGATGTTTGAACATCTGTTAGGGCAGCTCTAGTGGCTGGGCGATTTTCACCATTACCAAAACCTAGGATGGAATATCCAAATCCTGAGATATCTTTAGTAATGCCACCGAGCACGTAGTCCTTGACCAAGCCAAGAATGCCAGCTTCCGAACTAGTTGTTTTGCCGGTTCGTTTTGCGTAACCATTCAATACCAAGGTATGGTCATGGTCAGCCGTTACAACGATTAGGGTATTTTTCAAATCTACTTTTGCAATTGCTGCCTTAATTGCATCATCAAAAGCTACTGTATCAATCAGGGCACGCTTACCATTAGTCTCATGCAGGGCGTGGTCAATACGACCGCCTTCAACCATGAGGAAGTAACCTTTTTTGTTTTGGGATAAAACCTCGATGGCCTTTGTTGTCATCTGAGCAATGCTTGGCTCTTTTGATGGGTCACGATCAGCCTCATAAGACATATGGCCTTGTGCAACACCCTGATCAAACAATCCAAATAATTTCTTATTGGCACCAGGCGTAAATGAATTTAGACCTGAAACATCACTAACAAATGAATATCCAACAGTCTGCATATCCTTAACGAGGTCCGCCTTATCTGTTCTGCCAAGCGTAGGTACGGCAGCAACGGCGCCAACTGGACGCCAGAAAGTACTATCACCGCCCAATAACACATCAATTCCAGAACCTAAAGCACTATTAAAGTTCTTATTGCCTGGAACTGCCTGTGACGCAATGTCATTCTCGGCATTTCTATTGCAGATATGAGCATAAGTGGCGGCCGGAGTTGCATGTGTAAGGCGGGCTGTAGTTACTACTCCTGTAGCCATGCCATTTGCAATCGCCAACTCCAATACAGTAGGTACTTTTGAGCCATTACCAGATGCTGGGCACTTAGAGTCTCTACCTGATGTGTATGCAGCACCTTTTGTATCGTAGGCTTGAGTGTCAGAAGTCATAGAAATAACTTCGTTATTCATTTTGACGCCTGTCATGTATGCAGCCATTGAAGGCGCACTATCAGTAACCTGGGCATCATTTGAAAAAGTTTTTACAAATCCAGTTTCTGGAAGCGTATCAATAGTCAACTCACCATCTTCACCAACACTATAGATTCTGGCAGCTGTAAGGGTTGTCATACCCATACCATCACCCAAAAAGAAGACCACATTCTTTGGGGGCGTAGTAGAGGCTGTACTATCACCGCCGCCAGAACACGCCACCAAGCCTACCGCTGTCATTAGCGCACAGGAGACTAAGGCAATCTTTGAAACTTTAAACATTTTCAATCCTTTACATGAACGTTCGGTCTATAACTACTCATAAGATTTGAATCATTTTTATCTACCAATATGTCCGATTGATGAATTTTTCTTTTGATATAAAAATTATTTTTTGAAAAATATTTACCTATTGATATTGAATCAATTTGGTGCATGCAAAACTATCAAATCTTGGATGCGCTGATCTAAATAAAAAAGCCCCAACTAGTGGGGCTTTTAAAGTGCGCTTACTGATTACAGCTTAGGCTGTACTCGAGTCCAGCTAAAAGGACCAAATGAACCAACACCATCTTTTTCTGTTGCTGTAGTGCCAGTCTTAGTGGGGTCAATGGTTAACTTAATGTATTCCAAATCTGTCCCAGCAGGAATAGCATTTCCGTGCACAACCAAACGATGGAAATTGGGAACGCTATAGCTTGGCAAATAGCTCGAATTGGTTTTATCTTGGACAATCTTGTACGGATCAGCATAAGTAACACCATCTGGAATGATTGGCTTTAAGGCGCCAGCCGAAACACTTGATAGGCAAGTTTCTGAAGCTGCTGAGAATTTACCGATCGGAGTTGATGGCACTTCAACTTTGCAATCAGCGCCTAAGACCAATGGATTATCGGAGCGATAGAAATGAGAGTCGCCGTTGATGAGTAACACCGGTTTACCGAAATCTTTAGTGAGTGTCGCAAGCTTATCAATATATTGCTTCCATTCAGTGAGTGTTTTGGCTGACATTGTGTTGCTGTCTAAGTCCCACATATCACCCTGAACCATGATGACTATTGCGCTATCACCGTTAGCCTTGGCTTTAGAAAATGCGTTATCCATCCAGCGGAATGCTGCCCCAGTACGATTAGCAATTTCCTGCTGCCGACTGAGATCTGAAATTGAAAGCGCGCTTAACCCTGCAACTCCTGTAGAGAGATAGCTTGCGCCATTATTTGAGCCGCCCGGCAAGTTTATTGTGGCGAATAAAACGCTTGATTTTTCAAACCAAACATTTTCTACATAAGCCTGGTCGGCTGGGAAGCTTGGATTAAATTCTGTAGCTTGTGTATGAACGCTTATTGGAGACTTGCCTAATGATTTACCAGGCTGCGCGAAGAATATTGAACGAACGAGCTCTAAGTTGAGAAGTGGGTCACCACCACCAAAGCTATTAGAAGTGCCACCGCCCTGCTTAGCTTTTTGGCAGTCAATCCACTCGTTATCACCTACGGCGTAGATCAATGGCGCTGCAAATGCAAGCCACTGATTAAAAATAGATGTGTTGTATTCAGGTGTGCAGTACTGTTTTCCAGAGTGTATATCCCCGGTATGGAAAACCATAGAAACATCTTTATCAGCGTTGATTGCGGCAATAAAGGAAGGGTTTTTTACAAACTCCGCAGTATCTGTTGGGGTGCCGCCATAAGGAACGTCACCAATTAAAGCCATAGTAAACGGTGCAGTGCTGCTAGCTGCTGGAGGAGTACTGGAACTTGCCGTTGAATCTCCGCCACCACTACAAGCAGCCAATAAACCAGTTGCAGTCAGCGCTGCAAGCATTAATTGAATTTGTCTCACAAAACTATTCCTTTAAAGAGAGTTAGAAAATTTTGTTTAATTTCCTCTTTTTATGTGACAAGACAATGACGGAAAAAGAAAAACCGCCCGAGGGCGGCTCTTTATTACAGTTTGAAGTCATTAATGACTGTGAGCATTTTTTAGAGCTGATGCACCCATGCCCTGGTGTTGGCTAGTATCAATCGCATTGATTTGATCCAAGAATTTAGCGGTGTCAATCCTCTTACCACCAAGCCAAGTGCCCTGGACTTTTACCTCCTCCAAAATCTCGTTGGGGTTCACTGCAGTAATGTCTGCCGAGAGCTCTACCAAGTCAGCATACTTGCCAACCTCAAGCGATCCAATACGCTGGTGCCTGAGTTGTAATTCCGGATAGGAAGGGGTGATTATGCGGATCAATAAAACCAGGCATTAATACTGTTGTACCTAGGTCTTTAACAGTGGCGCTTGGTGCTGAGGCTTGAACGTCTTTGAGTGAGCCAACCGCAGTAATTTTCTTGGTATCAGTATCGAAAGCAATTGCTTGTGCACGTGGATTTTTTTCATCCATAGTGATGATATTTGCAGCCTTCAAGACCACAACTTCCGCAGTAGCGAATAGTGGTGCAGAGCACATCACCAATGTAGAGATGGATTTAGAAATGAAGGTGCGGCTGATTATTTTCACAGGAATACCTTTTGATGGTGATTGTTCAAAAATTATGCCATTTACCGAGCGCTTATATAGCCCTCCATAACCCTAAATAGCATTAATATAGGATTATTAGCAATAATCTCTGAACGCACCTTGACCAACCCATTAAATCCTACGCTACTCAAAAACCCGAGCAAGAAAACTCAAGGGATAAGCCTTTTTTCAGCTACTGCTCTTGGCATTGGCGGCATGATGGGTGCCGGATTATTTTCTCTCTTAGGAACCGCAAGCGCTCATGCAGGCTCTCACATACCCCTAGCCTTTTTACTCGGGGCCATTGCCGCTTCTTTCTCGGTCTACTCCTACGCCAAATTAGGCGCTACTTTTCCCAGTAGCGGTGGAGCTGCAACATTCACAGTGATGAGTTTTGGTCCTGGAGTTATTTCTGGAGGCCTCAATATATTTCAATACATTGCCTATCTCATCGCCGCTGCACTCTATGCCGCCGGTTTCTCTGAATATGCCAATACTCTGCTTGGCGGAAACTTAGATCCGCTAGAAGTAAAAATAGTGGGCGCAGTCATCGTGATTCTTTGTACTGGTATTAACATATTAGGCGCCAATATAGTTGGTAAAGCAGAAATGATTGCGATTGGCTTTGTCACGTTGGCACTGCTACTGTTTTCCGCCAAAGGTATTCATGTAGCCAATGTTGGTGCATTTCAATCTTCTAGCTGGTCTCTTAATGGCATTGCAATTGCCACCGGCATCTTGTACATCAACTACCAAGGCTTTGGGGTAGTCACCAACTCATCTAATGCCATGCAAGAACCCCAAAAAGAGCTGCCACTGGCCATGTTCTCCGCACTCATTTTGGTAACGATTGCTTATGTATTAGTCAGCACTGCAGCAATACTCCTACTTACTCCTGCTCAAATGGCGCAGTACAACGGTCACGTATTGGCAGATGCAGCCCAAATCGTATCTGGGCAAGTGGGCTTTATCGTGATTGGTGCGTCTGCCCTCCTGGCTTGTGCCGCCGCACTGAATGCCACCATCTTTGCTGCATCGAATATTGCAGCTGATATGGCAAGAAAAAGTTCAGTCTCCAAGGCTTTAAGTGAATCCGTATTAAAAACGCAGTTACGCGCACTAACTATCTCAGCATTCCTGGTTATTGCTTTGGTATTGGCATTTCCGCTGGATGTAGTTGGCAAAATGGCCAGTCTCGCCTTTTTATTGGTGTACGCCGCTATTACTTATGGACACATTCGAGTACGAAAGCAAACTGGTGCAAAGTTATGGCCGCTGTGGGCTGCAATCGTCATCAACCTGAGCTTGTTTACTACCTTATTTATCAATGTGATTGAGAGTGCGCCAAATAGTGCAATTGCTCTAGCAGTCGCTTTGGTCGGATCTTTTGCGATTGAAGCAACTTCTCGTAAATTTCTGAGAAAGAAATTAAAGCCCCATTGAGCGGTGCAAGATCTTAGCTTTCATTTCTAGCCAGAGACTTTCAAAATCTTCAATTTTGTCTTCTGAAATCTGAATAGGCTCAAAGAGGCCGCCAAAGATAATAGAGCCCTTCTTCACCAAAGTCTTATCAAACTCACTCAGGGATATCGGCTTATCATCCATATCCCTTGTGAGCTCAGCCGAGCAAACAATCGCATCCGCATCATCTCGATCAATTACCGCAAACTCAATGAACTGTTGATTCTTTTCTACAATGACCAAAGTGCCGCGGGCATAGCAAACTGCCTCATGCGCTTGCACGATATAAGCAAGAAACCGGCTCTGCTCATCTTCACCCTCTATAGGAAGGTCATCAACAAAGAAAAGGTATTGATCACCCTCGCCATTGACCAATGTAAACACCTTTGGAATAACGCCATGACCCAAAGCTAGGTTGCGGTAATAGGAGGAAATTTCTACGGCAAGATTTTCAGCAAATAAGTGCATGGCAATAAAGGGGGCAATTACTCTTTACGAGTTTTAATAGATTCGATAATTTTATAGAAGGCATCAGGCTGAACAGCATTTTGACCCTTAAATGGCTGATCGGTGATCACCAATAAAGAGATCAACGCCCCCATCGTAATCGGCAGAATCTTCAAACCCAAAAAGAATGAGTCTGAGGGTAAGAAAAGTGTATTGATGCCCATCAAAGCAAACATGCATATCAAAATAACGATCCAGAATAATCCGGGCAAACGAATGCTGGAACGCTCAATCCGCGCCTCCCTACTCTCGGCGACTTCTTCTGATTTCTTGATAATGTCTGTGTACATCGCTGTCTGGCGATTGGTTTTGGGCTCGATAGACATTAGCTTTCGTGAAATTCCTCGCCATAGCATATGCGTCTTTTCGCTGCCTTCGCCTTTCTGCAATAGAGCCCATTCATCCTTCACGATGGAATTCATATACTCAAATAATTCAGTGCGGATTGGCGCTATAGATGGATCCCCAAAACGGGTTAGCAAGCGATCTAAGTTATTAATACGCCCAGCCTCTTGAGAGACCAGTGTTTGCACTTCGCGAAAATTGGATTGCGCTTGGTTGAGCAAAAAACCTATCAATAAGCCGCTTAAGGTAATGATGGATCCAAATAAGCCCAAACCCAATCGAGTACTGTCTTGTGTAGGAGCAAAAATCGGAATGTGTTGCAATGCACGCGGCATCACATCGAGCAAAGTGACAAAAAAGATAATCAGCAATATCAGAATTTGGATATTACTTCTTCTGTATATCCAGTTAAAGAATAGGTTTTCTTTGGAAAGAGTATTCATAAATACTAGCTATTGATATATTTTTGTAAAAAATTGAGGGTGCGCTCCCAAGCGAGTTTGGCCGCTTCAGCGTTGTACTTCAGCGGCGGTAAGCCACGCGTCTCAGACTTCGGGTTCGCAAAAGCATGTTGAGTATCGTAGCGATGAAATTCATAATTCACACCCGCTTCTTTTAGTTTTTCCTCTAATTGATCCACTCCTGTAATTGGGAAAAACTCGTCATGCAAGGCCCAATGTCCGAGCATTGGCTTGGTAATGGCTCCAGCATTAACGTACTCCAAAGGTGGATTACCGTACCAGACAATAGAACCATCCAACTCTGGCACATTACATGCCGCAAGAATAGTTAATGCTCCACCCATACAAAAACCAGTTACTGCAACCTTTGCACTACCTGTAGATTTCAAATATTGAACGGCGCCACGAATATCTTGCCCGGCGGCGTCGCCGAAATTGAGGTCGCCCATCAAATGCTCAGCCTCATTAGCTTCAAGAGCTAATTTACCGCGATACAAATCAGGTACAAGTGCGCGATACCCTGCTTTAGCTAGGCGATCAGCTACGGCTTTCACCTCTTCATCAAGGCCCCACCACTCCTGAATCACAACGACGCCGGGAGCATTTGACTTATCACTCGGTTCAGCCAAATATCCTTTTAATGCCTGTCCATCAGGTCTTTTAAATTCAATCACGGGGATTCCTTAATCTTTTTTTGTATCAGAATGAATATATCCTACCAGCCAGAATGTCAGCAACCCACAAATCACTGCCCCATAGCCCACCAGGTTGTAATGCTCCATCTTTCCGTCCGGCGTAATAGTGACGACCAGGCCCGCCAAAACGGATGCAATTCCAGAGGCCAACATCTGAGTTGAGCCCACTAGGCTCATAAAGGTTCCCCGGATCTTTGGCTCCACAAGCTGACTCACAATCGCCATGGCTGGGATCATACGCCCTGAAATCAAGATAAAAAATGATGTTGAGTTAATCAAGACAAGCCAAAGGGGAACCGGCACCAGATTCGTTGTCACTATCAGAGGAATTAAGCTGACAATCGCCAGAATTCTAAACACTCTAACCTTGCCATATTTATCAGCCATATGACCTATCAACCTTGAACTCATTAAAGTCGCAACGCCACCGCATAGATAAATTAAAGGAATGTAGGAATTTTCAACGCCGACATTAGAGGTGAGATACAAAGCAATATAGGGAATCACCGAGAATCCGGTGATCATAATAAGGCCCATAAACATAAAAGCGCGCGCATGTTTGTGGGCAATCAGAATGTCATAGATTTGCCTAAAGCGACTACCCTCTTGGACATGGTGCAAATGTCCGGAAATTTTAGGGATGTATTGATATCCAATAAATAAAATCAATATGGAGATGAGACCAATAAACATGAAGGGGGCACGCCAACCTAGAAAGCTAATGTGGTTTGCTAAAAACAAACTTAAGGGCACACCAGCAACCGTTGACACTGAGAAAGCAGCCATGACTGTACCCAGCGCTTTCCCTCTGCGTTCAAAAGGAATGGAATCAGCAACAATAGTCTGCACTAATGATCCCAAGATGCCGCCAAAGGCGCCTGCGCAGGCGCGAGCGATAAATAGCATGTGATAGTTTTGGGCAAACCCACAAGCAATGGTTGCAATAATGAAGCAAACATATAAACGCAGGAGCAATTGCCTGCGCTCAAATCGATCAATGTAATAGGTAGCAAATACGCCTGCGATAGCGGCAGCAAAAGTATAAGAAGAAAGCAATAAACCAAACTGATGCGTATTAATATTGAGCTCCCGAATGAAATCGGGGCCCAACGGCATCATGATCATGAAATCTAAGATGTGGGTGAACTGAATACCCGCCAATGAAAATAAAAAGAAGCGCTCTTGCTTCTTCATTTCAGCTGTATGGGGGGCGTTATTCAAGGGCTACTTTACTTGGGTTATTCGATATGACATTATCAACCCTGATAGGGAAAATTGCTTTCCTTGAGCCGACCAAAGCCTCCTTAAATATATGTCCACCACCCTCAACCTAATAAGCCAATCAAATCTAGCGGGCATTCCGCTGCTCCCACTGCTTAGAGATGCCCTATATGGCATATTCGGCCTAATCTTAATCCTACTCTTTCACGGCAGCGCAATTAATTTCATCATGTTGCGCTTCGAAAGGTTATCCAATGGCAGCCTCAAAGCGAAGCAATACAACCGTGTATTTTTTCACTTCTATTTCACCTTTTTCTTTATTGCCATAATTCATCTGATAGAAATTATCATTTGGACAATTTATATCCTGGAGCTCAACTTAATTGAAGATGGCATTCAAGCCATGGTGTTCGTGGGAAGTTGTTATACAACCATCGGTTTTATCGAGGATATCTTGCCAGCCGGATGGAAAAGTCTTGCCTTCTTCATCTCGTTCTCAGGATTATTTGCGATGGCATGGACTACCTCAGTCATGATCGGCATGACAAGTACATATAAGTCTGCTTGGAACCTAAAACACTACCAAAGAGACCCTAATGCTTCTTAATGTAGTACCCATAGACACAACGATTACCACCCCTGGATGGATCGTGGGTATCATGAATGACTCCACCAATGACTGCAGTCAGATGCTTCGAAACCTTGGCAATTAGTATTTCCTTGGGTAACTCATCGGGCCTTAGGTGAACCTGACAGCCTGCACCAACCTTCATGGTTGGCACCCATTCAAAACCTAAGCTCAGAATGTAATCATGAAATACATTACGGTGATTACCATTCCTAGGTGATGAGCCTTTAACATTCAGTCTTTTAGCAAGGCGATCATTTCTGCGCTGAGCATAACTCTCATTTGCCAACCTTAAATCTTCATAAACCTGCATATAGGGAAGATTTGTGGCAATAGCAATAGATCTCACAACACAATCTCCAGCGCCGCCCTTAAAGCCGGCCTCCTCCCTACCGCCATCATTAAATTGAAATGGAAACTGAGAATGTACTTTAGAAAAGGGGTTTAGAAATCTAAACATCTGCTTGTATCCAATAAAAAATGGATTTGCTTTGTGGGCAAATCCATTTTTATCTGGGCGTTAGCTAAATTACTTAGCGTGCGCCTTTTTCACTTCTAAGCGCCAAGCATGCAATAAAGGCTCTGTATAGCCGTTAGGCTGCTCAAGACCTTTGAAAATCAAATCGCTAGCTGCTTTATAGGCGTATGAATCTTTGTAGCTAGGCATCATTGGCTGATACAAGGAATCACCAGCATTTTGACCATCAACTACTTTAGCCATACGTTGCAAACTCTCGTTAACTTGGTCAGCAGTCACAATACCATTGAGCAACCAGTTGGCAATGTGTTGGCTAGAAATTCGCAAAGTTGCACGATCTTCCATCAAACCGACGTTATGAATATCAGGCACCTTAGAGCAACCCACACCTTGATCGATCCAACGAACCACATAACCCAAGATACCCTGGCAGTTGTTATCTAACTCCTGTTGAATCTCTTCTTTAGACCAGTTGGCCTTCTCATCGACTGGAATAGTCAACAGATCATTAATTAGTGCTTCAGCTTCTGCAGCTGTATCGAGCTTTTCCATTTCTTTTTGAAGTTCAGCTACGTTTACTTGATGGTAGTGAAGCGCATGAAGTGTGGCTGCCGTTGGAGATGGTACCCAAGCGGTATTTGCGCCTGCTTTAGGGTGAACAATCTTCTGCTCAACCATGGCTTTCATCATATCTGGCATTGCCCACATACCTTTACCGATTTGAGCGCGACCACGCAAGCCGCAATCCAAACCTGCAAAGACGTTACGACGCTCATAGGCAGATAACCACTTGCTGGTCTTCATATCGCCTTTACGCATCATTGGACCTGCATACATTGCGGTGTGCATTTCATCACCAGTACGATCCAAGAAGCCAGTATTAATAAAGGCTACGCGCGCACCTGCAGCAGCAATTGCCGCCTTGATGTTGGCGCTCATGCGACGCTCTTCATCCATGATGCCCAACTTCACAGTATCCGCTGGTAAACCAAGTAATTTCTCAACTCGACCAAAGAGTTCGCCTGCAAAAGCCACTTCCTCTGGGCTGTGCATTTTTGGCTTCACGATATACACAGAACCCTTGCGAGTATTGCCAATCGTTTGGCTTGCTGGGCGATTGATGTCATACAAAGCAATTAATACTGTTACTACTGCATCTAAGATACCTTCGTAGATCTCTTTGCCTTCACCAGTAATAATGGCTGGGTTCGTCATTAAATGACCAACGTTACGCAGGAACAAGAGTGAACGGCCATGCAAAGTAACAATGCCATCTTTTGCATCGACAGCACCGATACCAGCTTTGTACTTACGGTCCGGGTTAAGTGAGCGAGTGATCGTCTTGTCACCCTTCTTCACTTGCTCAACCAAAGTACCTTTCAAGATACCTAACCAGTTTTCGTAAGCGAGGACCTTGTCATCACCGTCAACTGCAGCAATAGAGTCTTCCAAATCCAAAATAGTAGACAGTGCAGCTTCGAGTACAACGTCATTGATACCTGCAGGATCGCTTGCGCCAATCGTTTTGCTCTTGTTGATTTCGATATCAATGTGAACACCGTTATTGCGCAACAAAATCGAACTTGGGGCCGCCGCATCACCTTGGTAACCGACAAACTGTTTCTCATCAGCTAAACCCGTTGAAGTACCATCTTTTAACTTCACTGACAACTGATTACCGTCAACGGTATAAGCCACTGAATCACGGTGCGAACCTTTAGCCAATGGTGCAGCTTGGTCCAAGAAGTTACGGGCGTAAGCAACTACCTTTGCACCACGAATTGGGTTGTAAGCGCCAGTCTTAGTTGCGCCGTCTTCTTCAGAGAGCACATCAGTGCCATATAGAGCATCGTATAAAGAGCCCCAACGCGCATTGGCAGCGTTTAATGCATAGCGTGCATTGAGCACGGGAACCACTAATTGAGGACCAGCCTGGAGAGCTAACTCATCATCCACATTCTGAGTAGTTGCAGTTATTTTTCCTGGCACATCAACTAAGTAGTCGATCTCTTTCAAAAACTGACGGTATGCAGGCATATCCTTGATTGGGCCTGGATTGGCTTGGTGCCATTTATCTAAATCCAATTGAATGCGATCACGCTTGGCAAGCAAAGCATCATTTTTGGGAGTGAGGTCTTTAACAATCTCATCAAAGCCCTTCCAAAAATCGGCACTCTTAATACCGGTACCCGGAAGTACTTTGTCTTCGATAAATCGATATAAAGGAGTTGCCACTTGAAGGCTATTACAGGTAGTACGCGCAGTCATGTTGATATCTTCTTAAACAAAAGTTAATAAATAGGTTTTAATTAATGAATTCTGAAATATTTTCCATCAATCCTGGAAAGGATGCTGAAGGAGGATGGTTTCGTCACGCTCTGGGCCCGTAGACACCATTGCAATCGGTTTGCCAGCCACTTCCTCAATGCGACGCAGGAACTTCTGCGCCTCGGCAGGCAACTTATCCCACTCACGAATGCCGAAGGTTGTACCCTTCCAGCCTGGGAAATCCTCATAAATAGGCTCGCAACGGGCAACAGATTCGGCGCCACGTGGCAATACATCTAACTTCTGACCATCCAAGTTATAGCCCACGCACAAACGAATGGTTTCGAAACCGTCGAGAACATCCAACTTAGTAATGCATAGGCCAGACAAGCCATTGATCTGAATAGAGCGCTTCAATGCAGCAGCATCTAACCAACCGGTACGACGTGGACGACCTGTGACGGAGCCAAATTCTTTACCTACTTCAGCCAAACGCACGCCAATCGGATCTTGTCTTGCAGGATTGTCATGGTCATACAGTTCGCTTGGGAATGGGCCAGCGCCAACACGCGTGCAATACGCCTTAGTAATGCCTAAGATGTATTGCAAGGAATCTGGGCCAACACCTGAGCCAGCAGCAGCATTACCTGCTACACAGTTGCTCGACGTGACATACGGATAGGTGCCGTGATCGATATCTAATAGCGTTCCTTGCGCACCCTCAAACAACAGGTTTTGACCAGATTGCTCAGCAGCATATAAAGCGCTAGAAACATCCACTACCATTGGCTTGAGACGCTCAGCATAAGACATGGCTTCAGCCAAAGTCTTTTCATAGCTCACCGGTTCAGCACCATAGTAGTTGGTGAGCATGAAATTGTGATACTCCAAGTTCTCACGTAACTGCTCAGCAAATTTTTCTGGGTAGAACAAATCTTGCACGCGCAAAGCACGACGCGCTACTTTATCCTCGTAAGCTGGTCCGATACCACGGCCGGTAGTACCAATCTTTGCCTCGCCCCGCTTCTTCTCGCGGGCATGATCAATGGCTACGTGATACGGCAGAATTAAAGTAGTTGCTTCTGAAATCTTTAAGCGAGATTGCACATCCAAACCAGCAGCCTCAAGCTCTCCAATTTCTTTAAAGAGCGCCTCTGGCGAGAGTACTACGCCATTGCCGATGTAACAGATTACATTTTTATGCATGATTCCAGAAGGAATCAAACGCAGAATCGTCTTCTTATCGCCGATGATGAGAGTATGACCAGCATTGTGACCGCCTTGAAAACGAACCACTGCTTGCGCATGATCAGTCAACCAATCGACCACCTTACCCTTGCCTTCATCACCCCACTGGGTGCCAATGACAACTACGTTACGACCTTTAGTTTGCTGCTTTGAAGACATAATGAAATCCAAAAAGATAATTACAAAATAAGTGAACTGCTTGATGCTTAATTTATTGCCCTACTTCTTTTTTACTTCCCAAGAGTTTCCTTGCTTGACCAACTCTCGATCACATTCATATTCGGCAGCCTCTACTATGGCGCCCACTGGAATCTGTATTACCACCTCACCCTCACTTCTCAGGGTGGTGATGGCCTTACTCAACTCAGCATCTTCAATCCAAGGTGCCAAGATGGCCAACTTGCGCGCGCTGAGTGGCGATAAATTAGCCAGAGTTAATAGGTCCAAAGAAAAGCCTGTTGCAGGACGCGGACGACCAAATGCCTGACCAACATGGTCATAACGACCGCCTCTAGCAATTGGCTGCGGCAATCGATCAACGTAAGCAGCAAACATTACACCACTGTGATATTGATATCCACGTAGATCAGCCAAATCAATACTAAGTTCTAAATTGGTAGACAACTTCGCTGCTGCAGAAACTAAACGCTCCAGATCTGCCAATGCATGGTCGATTGCTGCATGTTTAGGTAAATCTTTTTTCGCCTTTGCCAATACTTCAGCACAAGGACCATTTAACTCAGTCAAGGTCATCAATGCTTTAGCAACATTTGCAGGCAAACAGGCCGCCCACTGACCTAAACGCGGACGATCCTTACTTTGCAGAAGACCATACAAAGCCTCAACTGTTGCTTTATCTAAATTCTGACCATCCAAGATCCCAGCCAGAATGCCGGCATGCGATAAATCAAGATAGACCTTTTCTACACCAGCGACAGAGAGTGTTTTGAGCAATAGGGTCATCGCCTCAAGATCAGCTTCCCATGTAGCGCAACCGTAAATTTCCGCGCCCAGTTGTAACTCTTCGCGCGCCGAACTACCTACTGGTGTGCGTGCGTGCGCAACAGATCCTGCGTAACAAAGACGGGTAACACCAGCGCGATTTAAGAGGTGTGCATCAATGCGAGCTACTTGGGGAGTCATATCAGCGCGCAGACCTAAGGTGCGCCCAGAGAGTTGATCCACTAGCTTAAATGTTTGCAGATTCAGATCTGAACCCGTACCAGTTAATAGAGAATCCAAAAACTCCAGAATTGGAGGGGCAACTAATTCATAACCATAGGACTGATACAAGTCCAAGATGGCACGACGCAAAGACTCAACCTTGCGAGCCTGCGCAGGCAAAACATCTGCAATATCTTCAGGAAGTAACCAGCGATTCATGATGTGGACTATTTGCTTTCTTATTTTTTGTGCAAGAACTTAAAGAACTCGCCGTTTGGCTCAACAACCATGATGTCTTTCTTGTCCTTAAAGGAGCTTCTATAGGCTTCTAGGCTTTGATAGAACTGAGCAAACTGGGGATCACGCCCAAATGCTTCTGCATAGAGCGCTGTTGCCTTAGCATCACCGGCACCTTTAATCTTTTGGGCATCACGATACGCTTCGGCCAAGATCGTATCGCGCTGACGCTCTGCATTGGCACGTATTTTGTCAGACTCTGCAGCGCCCATGGATCGTAACTCGTTAGCCACACGCTTACGCTCTGCTTCCATACGACGATAAACAGAATCACTAATTTCAGCCAGGAGATCAACGCGCTTTAATCGCACATCGACGATTTCAACACCGATATCAGAAGCATCATCAGCAACCTTCTTCCGAATACCCTGCATCACTTCTTCACGCTGATCAGAGATCAATTCGCGCACAGTGCGTTTGGTGAATTCCTCATTCAAAGCAGAGCGAACTAATTGCGTTAAGCGGTCTTGAGCCAAGCGCTCGTCACCTTTAAAGCTAATAAAGAATTTACGTGGGTCAACAATGCGCCATTTCACATAAGAATCTACTAATAAGTTTTTCTTCTCAGCAGTAATAAAGCGCTCTGCCTCTGGATTATCGATCGTCAAAATACGGCGATCAAAGAAACGGACGCTTTCAAATGGTGCTGGATACTTAATCTGAATACCCGGCTTCTCAATCACACGAACAATCTGCCCAAATGAGAACACCACGGCAAACTTACGTTGATCGACAACAAAAATACTGGAAGACAGTACATATATCAGCGCAATAAAGCCAATACCTGCAGCAATTAAACGATTGGCATTCATTATCTGGACTCTCTATCGCGACTACGGAGGCCATCACGTTTATCGACAGTGTTATTCGCTGCTGGCGCTACAGGGGGAGCGCTGGTAGTTGGGCTTGCAGTATTGGTATTGGTGCCAGTTGCACCGCCCACCGTGACGCTACCAGTTGGAGTATTTGCACCTGTTGAGTTTGCTTGCGTGCCAGCCGCTTGCGCACTTTCGGCGCTTACTTGCGCAACAATCTTATCGAGTGGGAGATATAACAAGCTATTGCTCTTGGTGGTGTCAACTAAGATCTTGGTAACGTTGTTGTACATCTCACGCATGCTATCGATATACATGCGATCACGCGTTACTTGTGGTGCCTTGGCGTACTCCACCAAAATTTGCTTAAAGCGCGTGGCATCGCCCTCTGCAGTAGCCACTACACGGGCCTTGTAGCCCTCAGCTTCCTGAATGAGGCGAGCAGCAGTACCCTTAGCGCGCGGAATAATGTCATTGGCGTACGCTTGGCCTTCGCTCTTCAAGCGCTCTTGGTCTTGACCTGCTTTCACTGCATCATCAAATGCAGCTTGAACTTGTTCTGGTGGCTGCACATTCTGAACGGTCACGCTAGTTACATAAATGCCGGTTTTGTAACTATCTAAAATCTTCTGGATTGAGTTCGCCAAATCAATACCAATCTTTTCACGGCCTTCATACAACACAGTATCCATCTTGCTACGAGCAACGATTTCTCGTACTGCAGTTTCAGCGGCTTGCACTACTGCTGCATCTGGATCACGGTTGTTAAATAAGTAATCCGTAGGATCTTTCAGGCGATATTGCACGGCAAAGCGGACGTCGATGATGTTCTCATCTTCGGTCAGCATTGAAGAATCTTTTTGATTCGTAGCCTTGATTAAGACAGGACGACCTACCTCAACAGAGCGAACCCCAGACAAGTTCACTGTCTCTTCGGACTGAATCGGCCAAGGCATACGCCAATTAATACCGGGCTTTGCGGTGTAATCGTACTTACCGAAAGTGAGGATAACGCCGGCTTGGCCTTCTTGAATAATGAAGAAGCCACTACATACCCATACAAAGAAAACAATTGCTCCAGCAATAAGGAAACTCGCCTTAGAGCCAAACGGATTGCTGAAATTAAAGTTAGGCGTGTTGATCCCACCATTACCACCGCCACCATTGCCGCGCTGTGAAGGCGGAGGAATGTCCGTGCTATTGGGCTTGCTCGCTGGCTTACTAGTGGAGCCACTTGTTGCGCCTGGATTTTTCTTGCCGCCAAAAATGCCGGCAATTCTGTCATTGAAATCGCGCCACAACTCATCTAAGTCTGGTGGGCCATCTGGCTTGGTTACAGGATTGGTTGGTTGCGCATCTACAGGCTTATTAGTAGTTTCTGAATCCGTTTTTGGAACTTGATCACTTCCCTGCCCATCTTTGGCATCTTTAGATCCACCAGAATTATGGCTATTGCCCCAACCTGGATCGTTGACCGAAAAAAGGTCTAGAAATTTACGCGTCATTTGAAAAATAGCTTCGGTTGGCAATCGGATTAAATTCAGAAGTTTCTGGTCGTTCAGGCAAAGGTTCTAAAAACTCATCCGGGGCCAATTGCTTCTTGGCACGGTTGTGCTCGACCCTTATTCTATCAGTCATTTGAGAGCATTCGGCTAGGGCTGAGCGAAGTAAATCAAGGCCCAAGCCCGTCTTGGCCGACAGGAAAACCTGGCTCGGAAAGCCCTGCCCATCACGCTCCAAAACAGCCCCACGGGTGAAGGTTTGGGGCATCTGGTCGATCTTATTCATAACCTCGATCCGAGGGATGTCATCGGCCCCAATTTCCTCTAAAACAGCCTCAACTTCAGCCTTTTGCTCTCTGGCGACAGGGCTACAAGCATCTATGACATGCAAAATGAGGTCAGCATGGATGGTTTCGTCCAAAGTAGCCCTAAAAGCCTCTACCAATTGGTGGGGCAGATCTCGGATAAATCCCACTGTATCGGAGACCACAATTGAGCCAACTCCGTCCAAATGGACCTTTCTGGAGGTGGTATCTAAAGTGGCAAAAAGCTGGTCAGCGGCGTAAGTTCCTGCTTTTGTTAGAGCGTTAAACAGAGTGGATTTCCCAGCATTGGTATATCCAACCAAGGAGACCGAAAACACATCTTTGCGATTTCGAGCCCTTCTTTGGGTTCTTTGTTGGCGCTGCAGTTTTTCCAACTCGTTTTCTAAGCGCTTTGCTTTGGTCGCTAGCATCCGGCGGTCTAACTCCATTTGAGTTTCACCAGGACCGCCGCGCACGCCAATACCACCACGTTGTCGCTCCAAGTGACTCCAAGCTCTGACCAAGCGGGACATGCGATAACGCACTTGAGCAAGCTCAACCTGCGTCTTACCGATATGACTTTGCGCTCTTTGACTAAAGATATCCAAGATCAAGCCAGTACGATCCATCACATGAAAGCCAATGTGACGCTCTAAATTGCGTTGCTGAGTTGGGGAGAGCGGATGATTGAAAATGGCAAGTTCAGCACCTTGCTCCTCCATCACCCTTTTGAGCTCATTCGCCTTGCCTGAACCGATAAATAAAGCGGGATCAGTTTTGCCCTTACGAGCAATAACAGTGGCTGCAGGTATAGAGCCTGCGCTGTCGGCCAAAAGGCTGAGCTCGGCCATACTGTCTGCAAAATCTTCGCGGCCTGTGTCGACTCCAACCAGAACAGCGCGTGCCGCATCTACTCCGGTTTTATACAGGGCTAGCTTCTTCTAAACGGAAATCAATCGCACGAGCAGGAACGATCGTGGAGATTGCGTGTTTGT
>CANBSM010000008.1 GCA_947372155.1 Burkholderiaceae bacterium | reverse complement strand
ATGCCATATTTGCGTACATCAATTTCTACCATGACAAATAAGCCAAGATAAAAAAGAATGGTTGGGATGGTTGCCATGAGCAATACATCCAAATAGGAGATCTTGAGAAAATCGGCAATCAAGAATGCCGCTGCGCCCAGTACCGGGGGCGAGATGATGGCGCCAAGACCACCGGCTGCCAATAGTCCCCCGGCTGCATTTTTCTCGTAACCCACCTTATCTAACATGGGGGCTGCAACTGATCCAACGGTAACAGTGGTAGCTACACCTGATCCAGATGGTCCACCCAAGAGGAAGGAGGACATCACAATAGTTCTACCAACCCCAGAAGATTTTCCGCCCATTGCTGCGAATGAGAAATCAATAAAGAACTTTCCTGCGCCAGTAAATTGCAAGAAAGCACCGAAGATGGTGAAGAGAATAATGAGGGTTGCAGAAACATCAACGGCAGTGCCATAGATGCCTTCTAGAGTCATATACATATAGCCAACTAAACGATCAAGATCGTAACCCTTGTGAGTCCAAGGTGCTGGTAAGTAGTTGCCAAACAATGCATAGAGTAGAAACAGAATGGTTACCGAGACCAAGATCAAACCATTGGTTCTTCGCACGCTTTCTAAGATTAAAAGAATTAATGCAATGCCCACCATGACATCCGTAGAGTTGGGGGCAGTATTGCGATCCATAAAGTCATCGCCACCACTCAGAATGTAATACGCGATGGCTACTGAGACGAGTGCACAGACAATATCCCAGGGCATGAGCTTATTTTTAAAGCGAGCCGCAATGGGGAAGCTTAAGAACACTAAGAATAAAACCAGGGCAACGTGGATGACGCGCAACTCTTGCGTTGGCACAATCGAATATGCGGCATATAAATGAAAGAGTGACATGCCTACCGCAACTAGGGTGATGAACTTTGCCAGTAGACCTTTGTAGTCATTGGAATCGCCCTCCTCTTGTTTGATAAAGGCGTCTAGTTTTTCTTGGGTTTCGTTGTCAATAACGTTTTGATTCATGTCTCAACCTCTGTAATTATTTTTATGCACTACTTTATTTTTGTATTACCGTAAAACGAAAGGGGTGAGATTCACTCACCCCGATGCAAACATCAACTTAATTGAGTTTTACGTTCTTTTCTTTGAAGTACTTTAATGCGCCCGGATGAAAGTCAACTGGGGTTGCTTTTGTTTTTTGGTTCTCTAGGCTGACGTTCATGTATTCCTGATGCGTACGTACTAGATCAAGCTTATTGTCAAACATCGTTTTCACAATCTTATAAGCTTGATCATCAGGCATATTGGCGTTCACTACTAAAATATTGGCAACCGCTGCAACCTTGTTGTCTTTAGCCATTCCGCTATACATCGCCTTAGGAATGACGGTCGTGAAATACAAATTGCCATATTTCTTGTTCATGATAGGTACCTCATCAGAGGTATCGACCATGACGATTTTCATGCCAGGGCTATTGGCTAAATCAGTTACGGCTGCAGTGGGCAGTCCGCCAACCCAGAAGAAGGCGTCAATCTTGCGATCTTTCACGGCGTTAACAGATTCAGATACGCTTAAACGCTCGCGCTTTACGTCTTTATCTTTATCAAGGCCAGCAGCTTCTAATAAACGAAAGGCCATTACTTCTGTTGCACTACCGGGGGCGCCAGTACTAATGCGCTTACCCTTTAGGTCTTTCATAGATTTGATGCCAGTGGAATCAACTGTGACTACGTGCATGAGATTTGGATAAAGAACTACTAGGGTACGTAAATCTACTTTTTTGCCGGCAAATTTACCTTCACCAATCTGAGCATCTTTAGCGGCATCAGCCATTGAAAAGCCAACGTATGGCTTGCCTGTGCCAATGAGGTTTAAGTTGTCTACAGAACCGCCTGTGACTTCTGCTGTAGCGGACATGCCTGGAACCTTGCTGGAAAGCACGGAAGCAAGACCACCACCCATGGGGTAATAAACACCACCCGTACCACCAGTTGCAATAGAGATGTTTTGAGCGCTAACACTTGCACAAAAGAGGCTCAGCGATAAGGCAATGACTTTGAATAGTTTCATTGTTGTCTCCTAATTATTTAGATATTTTTTAATTACAGGCCTGGCATGCTGAAGTTAATGGCTTTGAGCTCGCTCAGTAGTTGGGCTTGTTGCTCTGCGCTAAGCTGCATGAGTGGTGGACGCACTCTTAGCCACTCAGAATCCTTGGTGTAATGGGCTACGGCAGTCTTCATGCCCGCAATCATTTGGTACTTAGCAAAAATCCCACGCACTTGATCCAAGCTTGCTTGACGATCATCCGCGTTCGATTCTTTCCAGTTTGCCGCTAGATCAGCAATCGCTTTTGGATTGACGTTAGCGGTAGCTGAGATACAGCCAACGCCACCAGCACGCAATGCGCGCATCAGAAATACTTCACTGCCTGCGTAAACACGGAAGCCTGCGGGAGCGAGTAATTTAATGACCGATTCCGTATAAGCCCAATCGCCAGAACTATCTTTCATACCCACAACAGTTTTTGGATATTCTTTTGCTAGACGCTCAAGCAAAGACAGGCTTAAGTTCACTTTGGTGACGGGCGGAATGTTATAGATATAAATCTGTAGTGCTGCACTACCTACTTTTTGAATCACTTCAGAAAAGTAAGCGAACAGACCATCATCAGTAACATCTTTGTAGTAGAAGGGGGGCAACATTAATACGCCTGCACACTTATGGTTGACTGCATGACGTGTCATATTCACGGTAGCATCAATCGATGTTGCACCGGTGCCTGGCATCAAGTGCTCAGGTTTTAATCCACCTTCTACTAAGGCTGTTAAGGTACTCATCTTCTGCGGAGCAGACATCGAATTTGCTTCTGAATTCGTTCCAAAGATAGCCTGGCCAACACCATTGGCTTCTAGCCATTGGCACTGCTTTAATAACTTGGGAGCGTCTGGGCTACCATCTGCCTTAAATGGTGTAATTACAGGGGATAGCACCGCTGGTAAGGTGGATGGGTGCAGAGAAATCGTCATGCTGGCTCCGTTTTAGTTATTAACTTCAGATGGAAGTGTTTGCTGGTTAAAGAAGGCTTCTAAATTATCGATGGCTAAGTTGGTCATGGCTATCCGTGTTTCCGAGGTAGCACTCCCAATATGCGGTGTTAACAATACATTATCAAGTGTTAAAAATTCATGACTTGGGTTAGGTTCGTTCTCAAAAACATCTAAAGCTGCACCCGCAATCTTTTTATGTTGCAGTGCATATAAAAGGGCTTCCTCGTTCACCACACTTCCACGGGCAATATTGATTAAATAACCAGATGGTCCTAGGGCTTCTAGAACCTCGGCATTAATCATGTTGTCTGTATCGGGGGTTGCTGGACAAGCTAAAAATACGATGTCGCAGGCTTTGGCTAATTCTTGAACATCTGAATGGTAGGCATAGGGCAAAGACTTTTGATTGGGTCCTGAGTAAGCTATCTCAACTTTGAAGGGTTCTAAACGTTTAGCCAGGTCTTGCCCTATGCGACCCATACCAGCGATACCTACCCGTTTACCAGCCAAGGTGGTGGTGAGTCTAAACGGCGCCTTTGACCAGGCGCCATTCTTAACGTATTCCTGAGCCTCCGGTAGTTGACGAAGCAGGGCAAGCATCATGCCAATAGCGAGTTCGCATACAGCATCGTTTAGGACGCCAGGGGTATTGCTTGCTTTAATGCCCTGTGCTTTTAAATAGGTCAAAGGAAGGTTGTCGTAGCCAACCCCACAGGTTGCAACCATGCGAATGCTGGGGATTTGCTGAACGAGCTCTTCGGGAAGTTTGGTATTGGAGCGAATGAGGATTGCTTCAAAGTTGCCGACTGGAGGAGGCGCTTTAGGATCGAGATGGTGAATAGGGGTAAAACGCCGATCTATCTCTGCCTGCATAATTTCAGGGAAATGGCCGACCTGCAGCACCGAATTGACGGGGATCATGTCTCACTAACTTTTTTATTGAAATAATGACCCTATTGTAAGAGGATTTTTTAGAAAAAGTCCTCCCCTTATTTAGGAGAGTATCCATGTTATTTACACCAGCTGAAACCAAGGTAGTCATTGTCGGCGGCGGCACTATGGGCGCAGACGTTGCGGCGGTTTGTGCGCGCGGCGGCTGTGCGGTCCAGGTAGTAGAGCCAACTACAGAGCGCCGTGCTCTTCTGCCCGATTACTTTGCAAACACGATGACCGATCTCGGTTATGAAAACCGTATTCATCTACTGTCTGTTGCGGGCTCGCTTGAAGATGTGGATTGGTCTGATATTGATTTGGTAATTGAGTGTGTTCCCGAGCGTTTAGACATCAAACGAGAGTTATTTGCTAAGCTGGAAAAATATGCAAAGCCTGAGGCGGTATTAGCAAGCAATAGCACGAGCTTCCCAATTAGTGAAATTGCTAGCGGCCTCAAAACAGCTGCCCGCATGATTGGTTTGCATTTCTTTATGCCTGCACACTTAGTGCCTTGTGTAGAAGTGGTCTATGGTGCGAAGACTTCGCCAATGGTTGGTGAAAGTCTCTCACGTTTAATGACTGCGTGTGGCATGGTGCCAGTCACTGTCAAAAAAGACCTGCCAGGATTTTTGGCTAACCGTTTACAGCACGCTTTATCGCGTGAGGCTTTTGCCATGGTAGATGAAGGTATCTGCACACCTGAGGATATTGATAAGGCAGTGCGTTTTGGTTTTGGCTTTCGCTACATTGCAGCAGGCCCAGCAATGCAAAGAGACCATGCCGGCCTTGAGGTGCATGGTGCTGGAGGTGCAACCATTTATCCAACCTTAAATAATTCACCAACGATAGCCAAGTGCTTGAGTGATCGGATTGCGAGCGGCAAGTTTGGTATGAAAACTGGTGAGGGTTTTTTCAAGTGGACTGCGCAAACGATTAAAGCAGAACGTGAGCGTTATCAAGAGGCATTACGTGCTGGGCTCAAGATTATTCAGAAAGATCTTCCGGAAATTAAATAACAGAAAATTATTTAATTGGCGGTTAAGAAATATCTTTCAGATGGAGTTTGCCAAGGTGGGGGGCGAGTCGATGGGTGATCAAGACGATTGCTATTGTTGCGGCCCCACCAAATACGATGGAAGGCACTAAACCCATCAGGCTGGCAGCGATGCCAGATTCAAGGGCGCCTAATTCATTCGAAGAGCCAATAAAGATTCCATTGATGGCACTAATTCTGCCACGCATATGATCCGGCGTTGTGAGCTGCATGATGCTGCCTCGAATCACTACGGATATAGAGTCAAAGCAGCCAGAGATAAATAGAAAGAAGGCACACAGCCATAAATTGCTGGAGATGCCAAAGGCAATAATTGCCGCACCAAATCCTGCCACTGAAATCAAAAGGTGTTTTCCTGAGTCCTTCAGCAAAGGACGTCGAGCTAGGTAGATGCCGGTAAGCACCGCTCCTGCTGCCGGTGCTGCACGCAATATCCCGAGGGTTTCAGGACCAGCATCGAGTACTTCCTTAACAAAGGCTGGGAGAATAGAGACCGCGCCACCGAATAGGACTGCAAACATATCGAGTGCCATGATGCTCAAAATGAGCTCATGTTTCCTGACGTAATGAAACCCTTCCAAGAAGCTCTTTAGAAAGTGCTTAGATAAGCCACTTGATTTTTCTTGGGCAGCAGTGATGAAAGTAATTCCATACAAACCAACTGCCCCGCAGAAGGCGGCCAGCAGATACGTCCATTCAAGGCCAGCAAAGCCAATCATGAGCCCACCCAATCCTGGGCCAGCCACTACGCAAATTTGAAAGGCAGAAGAGGCGTATGCCGTGTAACGTGGAAGTTGGTCTCTAGGGATTACTTGTCCAAAAAGCGCTTGGTATGAAGGTCTCAGTAAGGCACGGCCAACACCAATGAAGGCTACTGCGGTGTATATCAATGGTACTGGCGGAGAAAGCCAACCTATTGCAATGACTGTTAAAAATAAACCTACTGCAATATGAATCATGCAAGCAATAGCAGCAATCCATTTTCGGGAGTAATGATCAACCGCATGCCCTGAATACAGTGCTAGCGCAAAGTAGGGAACAAGCTCTGCCAAGCCAATAAGGCCCAATGAAACCACGCTATTGGTAATTTCGTAAAGATGCCAACCTACCGCCACCATCGTAATTTGGTAACTGAGCGTCGCACCGATGCGGTACAGCAGTAGGGTTCTAAAGGCTTTGCCAGGATTCATGAATTGCCCCCATTTTAGTGGAGAACAGGGGTATCCTTAAAGGATGAAAACAATTATTCGCGTATGGGACCTGCCAATCCGTTTATTTCATTGGTTGCTAGTGCTTTGTATAGCCGGCAGCTTTGTGACTATTAATTTGGGCGATGAGTTCATTCAATGGCACGCCTATTTTGGTTACAGCATTTTGACTTTATTGATTTTCAGGATCGTTTGGGGGTTTGTTGGCTCCAAACATGCGCGTTTCTTATCCTTCATTCCAAGCAAACAGGCAATTTTTGATTATTTGCAAGGGCGTTCCCCCCGTGTCCTTGGACACAACCCGATAGGGGCACTTTCTGTTTTTGCTCTGCTCTTTGTCTTAAGTGTTCAGGTTTTTACTGGACTATTTGTTGATGATGAGGTGTCCTTTAAAGGGCCTCTAGAGAAGTACGTATCCGGTTCGGTAGCATCCTTTTTTTCAGAGATTCATGAAGGTAATCAAGTAGTGATACTGACTCTGATCGCTATTCATATTGCCGCCATTATTTTCTACAAGAAATTCAAAGGTGAAGATCTCATTAAGCCAATGATTAGTGGGGATAAAGAAATTGACCCAAGCGAGGAGGCAGAATATCTGCCGGCTGACTTGGGTCGGGCCTCCAAGGATGGAGTGCTACAGCGCGGTTTTTCTTTACTGCTTTTAAGTGTGATCGCGGTAGTGGTGGGTTACTTGATTACGAAGTAACTATTAATTAAAGTTTTATTTCTTTTTGAAGTCGTCATGGCAGCCTTTGCAAGTTGCGCCTGCTGCGCTAAAGGCTTTCTTAATACTGTCTAAGTCGCCAGACTGAGCGGCCTTATTCAGATCAACAACAGCTAATTGCATTTTGTCACCAGCAGCCTTGAACTTTGCGTTATCAGACCAAACATCTGATTGCGCTTTCCCACCTTCGGTGCCTGGACCAAATGCTTGCCAAGGCAGGGTAGACATCATGGCAACGATTGCTGCGTTCTTCGCAACTTCATCTTTGTTGTAAGGCGCTTCACCCTTCACAACGGCACCGATTTTTCCGAAAGAATTTGACATGACTGTAAATACGCTTTGACGATATTTAATAGCATCTTCTGGTTTTTGGAATTGAGCAAATGCGACACCTGCACCAATTGCTAAAACAGTTGCGGTACTTGCTAAAACAAATTTCTGTAGTTTCATAATTGTTCTCCGTTATTCAGGTGAGCTGCGTTGCTTTAGCATATCCCAGAAAAGCACTTTCTGCTTATTTTAAAAAAGCATTTTTAATGGAATCATCAGGAGATTAATGATTCCTAGGAAAAAGCTGCTTAGGGGCTCCATCCACAAGGCGCCAATAATTCCCGTGAAGACTAGGCCAAGAACAATAAAGAATCCCCAAGGCTCCAATCTGCCCAGCGCAATGGATTGGCGTGCTGGCAGCAAGCTGGAGAGAATGCGTCCTCCATCTAGGGGTGGAAGTGGGAATAGATTAAATACCAGTAAGCCAATGTTCCACATCACCCCCGCTTGTGCCATGGACGTGAGGAAGGGCTCATGAATGCCCAATCCTTGAACAAGAACCCACAAAACAGCCCAAATGATCGCTTGAATAAAATTGGAGCCTGGCCCTGCTAGAGCGACCCAAATCGAGTCAATCCGAGGGTTTCTGAGGCGGCCAAAATTAACCGGTACAGGCTTGGCATAGCCCACTAAAAAGGGGGATCCTGTCAGGATTAAAACCAAAGGAATCAAGATTGTGCCAACGGGGTCTATATGTTTGGCGGGATTCAGGCTCACTCGTCCCAGCATGTAGGCGGTGTTATCACCGAATCTGCGAGCTGCGTAGCCATGGGCTGCCTCATGGATGGTGATGGCAAAAATCAGGGGAATCGCATTAATGGCGACAGCTTGGATAGAATAGTCAGTAATCATGGCAATATGATATCCATAGGAGCTAAAAGTGACTGACGAAAAGAAACCCGATTCAAAAACCCCAGCAAAAGCGGTCTTAGCTAAGCCGCCAGCACGTCCGCCTGTACCCAAGGGGCCCTCTGGCCCAGCTGGAAGGCCTCAGGCAGGCTTTGGTGGAGGAAAAGGCATGATGCGCAAGGCTGGTCGCGGTCGATAGTGGATAATTACCCTATTAATTAATGTGTTTACAGAGGATTTAGCATGAACGAATGGCATAACGAATCTAAAGAAGAGATCAACAAAAAGATCATTACATTGGTTGTGATGTTGGCAGCAGCTACAAGCTTGGCTATTTTGTTTGCATTGGTTGCAGCTCACACGGGTTACGTATTCGGTTAATTTGCATTAATGACTAGCCATCGCCAACCTGCAATATTTGCTGGCCATGGCAGTCCGATGTACGCCATAGAGCCCAACCGCTATACAGCGGCATGGTCGGCTCTTGGAAAGTCTTTAAAGCATCCTGACGCTATATTGGTAATCTCGGCACATTGGGTAACCCGTGGAGTTTGGGTTACCGCAATGCCCAAACCAAAAACGATTCATGATTTTGGTGGGTTCCCACAAGCGCTCTTTGATATTCAATATCCAGCACCGGGTAGTCCCGCTTTAGCTGATCGTGTGCAAGAATTATTAAACGTCCCGGTAGTGCTCGAAGAAAACGAATGGGGCATTGATCACGGCGCTTGGTCGGTACTCAAATACATGTACCCAAATGCGGATGTGCCTATTGTGCAGTTAAGTCTCGATGGCGCTATGTCGGCGCGTGAGCACTATGAGCTTGCTAAGCAGCTGCGTCCCCTGCGCGATGAAAATATTCTTATTTTGTCTAGCGGCAATGTGGTTCACAACTTGCGCACTCTTCACTGGCAAGAAGGCGCTGAGCCTTATCCTTGGGCAAAAGAGTTCAATGATTTTTTTGCTTCAGAAATTCGCGCTAATCATCATGAGGTCTTAATTGACTGGGAGCGTTTTGGCGATGCAGCACACCTCTCTATTCCGACCGCAGAGCACTATTGGCCAGCCTTGTATACCTTGGCCTTGCAGGAAGAGGGCGAGCAAGTAAAAGTCTATACAGATGGAATCGAGATGAGTTCAATTAGCATGCTGGGTTTTTCAATTCAATAACTAGAGTAGATTATGTGGCTTCCTATCTTCGCAATTTTCTTCGGTGCCGGCTTTGGTGCCTTATTAAGAGCTGGCTTTAATTACGCTACCGTAGGGATGGCTTCTTCACTCCCATTGGGTACTTTTATATCGAATATGGTTGGCGGATATTTGATAGGTATTGCAGTTGCATTCTTTGGTAATAATCCACATCTTTCTCCTGAGTGGAAGCTATTGGTGGTGACAGGCTTTTTAGGGGGTCTAACTACCTTCTCGAGTTTTTCGGCTGAAGTAGTTGGTTTTATGCAGCGCGGAGAATTTACCTGGGCTTTGGGTACGGCGCTACTTAATCTCATTGGATCACTTCTACTGACTTTTTTGGGTATCTTGACTTACCAAGCGCTCAAATAAAACTGGGGGCGTTAAGCCCCCAATGTCATTCAGTATGCATTTCTAATTCGCTAGCTATTTCATTACTCAGGTTTGATATTCGCTGTTTTGACAACAGCACTCCATTTGGCAGCCTCTGCTTTAATGAGGGTGGCGAATTCAGCTGGACTTCCCCCACCAATTTCATTGCCTTGTGAAAGCATCAGCTCGCGTAACTGAGGATCTTTTAAGGCTTCATTAGCAGCCGCATTTAATTGATCAATAATCGCTTTTGGCGTTCCCTTAGGTGCGATGAGGCCTTGCCAATTAAGAACCTCAACCTTGGGATAGCCCGCTTCAGCAAAGGTCGGCACATTTGGGAGTAGAGGCGAGCGTTTCTTGCTAGTAATTGCAATGGGTCTTAACTTGTCCGCTTTGATGCTAGGCATTGCTGAATACATTTGATCAAACATCATCGTGACGTTACCGGCCATCAGATCGGTTAAGCCGGCAGATCCACTCTTGTAAGGCACATGAATCATATCGATGCCAGCACTTTGTTTAAATAACTCACCAGATAATTGGTGACTGCCGCCAATGCCGCCCGATGAGAAAGTGAGAACACCTGGTTTGGCTTTAGCAGCCGCAACAATTTCCTGCACTGTCTTGTAGGAAGAATTTGGATTCACTACCAATACCAAAGGCCCTTTTTCAATCAGAACAATTGGCGTGAGATCGGCTTCTGGGTCGTAGCGTAAATTACCAAAGAGTGTTTTATTTACAGCTAGGGGTGCAAAATTTCCCATGCCAATGGTGTAACCATCTGGAGCAGCTCTAGAAATAAATTCTGTACCGATGTTGCCACCAGCCCCAGGCTTGTTATCAACAATGATGGGTTGCTTGAGGATGACGCTCATCTTTTGCGCAATCTGACGACTGCGAGAATCTGCCCCACCGCCAGCACCGTAGGGCACGATGAAATTAATCGGCTTATTGGGATAGCCGCCTTGAGCAAAAGACGCACTACTGAAAAAAGAGAGCAGACTAAGTAGGCAAATGGATAAGCTTTTCATGAGTCGCATATTCTTCCTATAAAACGATTAAATAAAACCGAGAACACCTAGGACACCACCGATTGCAATGAGGTATAGCGGATGCCAGCGTGTAAACAATGTAAATCCAATAGTAATCAAGGTCAAGACATAGGCTGCTGCGCTATGGTTAATTTGGATAGCAATTTGCCATGCTGAAGAAAGCACTAGGCCAATAGCTAGCGAGCCTGCTGCATATTGAATGGATTTTCTCATGATCGGATTCTGGATGCCCAAGATGAGTCTTTGTAGAAAAAAAATCATGATGGAGGAGGGCCACGCAATGGCAAGTGTTGCGAGTAACGCACCTAGTACACCGTAGAGATGCCAGCCTAGGAGGGTCACCGTCATAAAGTTGGGACCAGGCGCTGCCTGGGCTATAGCAAAATAGTCAGAAAACGTTTGAAGATCAATCCAATGTTCTTGATAGACGGCTAAGTTGAGTAGTTCAGGCAGTAATGCATTAACGCCGCCAAAAGCCAATAATGAGAAGGCTGATAGCTTGAGAAAGACACCGAAAAGCATACTCATAAAATCAATGCTTTCTTACGAGCTAGGTAGAGTGCCAACGGTAAAACGGCGAGCACGACCCATCCTAGGCCAACATGAAAGATTGTTACAGCACAGATAGTGATAGCAACTACCAACAACATCAGAGGGAAGCGCAGCTCATCGCGCAGCATCTTGAAACCAGTTGAAGCAATGAGGCCCACCCCTACTGCAGAAATACCTCGCAATAGCCCCTTTACTGTCTCCAGATAGCTGTACTGTTGATAGAGCATTGCGAGTAACAACACAATAGCAACTGGCCCGAGCGTAAGGCCGAGGACTGCAGCCGCCGCTCCTCTTGCTCCAGCATATCGAGAGCCAACGCAAACAGCGAGGTTAACAACATTGGGGCCTGGAACGATTTGGCAAATGCCGAGGATGGCGCTAAATTCTTCTGACGTCAGAATTTTGTCTTGCTCTACTAGAGTCCGCCTTGCCCAGGGAAGCACGCCACCAAAGCCAGATATACCAATTTTGCTAAAACTAATAAATAGCTCTAATGGCGTTAGGCTATTCTTAGTCATAGCTTTTCTACCAAAAATGATTATGGTTTAAAAGGATGTGGCACAGCTTTATTTTCTAGCCAAGCTTCTAATGTTTCCGTAATGCCTTTTGAGAAGGTCGCAAAAATAGGTTCAGCAATAAATCCAAGATGAGGTGTTACCAGCAGATTGGGAGTATTGCGAAGCACATCTTTTTCTGGGAGGGGCTCCACATCAAAGACATCGACTGCTGCTTGACCAGGCCTGCCTGCAGCCAAGGCCTTTTGCAGATCCGGCATATTGATTAGCGCAGCACGTGAAGTATTTACCAGAATCGAATCTGGACGCATGAGTGCTAATTGATCGGCGCTAATTAAACCCTTAGTGCCAGGACCAGCCACTAAGTGCATCGATACGACCTTAGATGTTTTTAAAAGCTCTTCAAGGCTGACTGCTTTGGCATTTTCAGCGGCAGCACGTTCGGGCGTCATGCGGGGGCTCCAGGCCACCACTTCCATGCCTAAGGCTGCGCCAACGCGTGCTACACGACTACCAATAGCACCTAGACCCATAATGCCCAAGCGCTCACCAGAGAGCATCGGCAGAAGAGACATCCTATCGCGCCAGCCACCTGAGGCAATCAGCTTATTTTCTTCAATAAGGCGCTTGGATGCGCCCAAAATCAAAGCCCAAGTTAGCTCTGCAGTAGTTTCTTTGGAGGGCCCGCCAGGCGTGCAGGCCATGGGGATATTTCGAGCTACTAAGGCGGATGCTTCAAGGGTGCCATTGCGCTCACCAGTAAACATTAAAAACTTGAGCTTTGGTAGGCGCGCAATCATTGCTTCATTGAAAGGTGAGCGATCTCTCACAATTGCAATTGCATCAGCGTCTTTGACTGCTTCATATAAAGCCTCATCACGCAGTGGTTCATGATGGATCGTTAGATTGGCTTGTTGGTCTAATTTTTCCCAATTCGAAAAACGACGTAGAGCACGCTCGTAGTCACCGAGAACAACAATGTTAGGTAATGAGGCCATAGGTGAAAAGCTTTCAGTTGAAATTAGTCAGGAGTGCAAAGATTGAGGATTTGCTTGAGATCTGGCGCTTGTCCTAATTTCCAAAGTGCAGAAATGAGCTGACGCGTTTTTTCTGTGCCAATAATAGGCTCAGCTAGGCTTGTAAACTTTTGCTCCAAGTTGGCATCGCTCATTGGGTTCTCTACGGAGCCAATCGCATTTTTTACGAAGATGTGCACTTCTTTACCATTCTTGAGAAAGGCCTTTACGTCAACAGATGCTTCGCTGATAGATGTGTCGGTCGTAGCATTTACTTTGGCACGTAAAGCAACAACATCAGGGCGGTTTACGATGTCGTCGGCATATTCACCTTCGCCAGCTTGGCCAAAGATCAAGCCTACAGCACAGCCGTGATACACGCTGAATTTACCTTCAAGACCATCTTTAGGTGTTTTCTTACCAGTTAACTCGAGCACGAGTGGGTGCGCACGTAATTCAATGCGCTCAACGTCCTCTGCCTTAACGCCTTGGACGCGTAATTGAGCACATGCATCAATGGCTGGGTGAATCACGATGCCGCAAGCAAATGGCTTGTAGGTGTTCAAGGAGATCTCAAAAGATTTTCCGAGGGCGCGATCAATTTCTGACCAGTCACATTTGGTCGAAACGGTTTGCATATAGCCACGACCAGCTTCAAGTGCTTTAGGGCTTGCAGTAAAACCATGCTTTGCCAGTAGCGCAGAGAGTTGACCTGCACGAGCGGCGCCGCCTGGATGGAATGGTTTGGTCATCGTGCCAAATTGCTCGCGCATACCAACCGGTTGTGAGGCAGCAATACCAAGAGCCATAGTGGTTTTTTGTAGATCTAGACCCATCATGCGTGAGCATGCAGCTGCAGAACCGAGCATGCCAGTGGAACCGGTGATATGCCAGCCGCGATGGTAGTGGTCTGGATACATTGCATTGCCAACACGGCAGGCAACATCAATCCCGAGAACGAGGGAGTCAATGATTTGACGGCCATTGGCGCCAATATGTTCACCTAACGCCAGGATTGCAGATGCCACTGGACCTGCTGGGTGAATCACCGTCTTTAAGTGAGTGTCATCAAAGTCAAATGTATGGGAGCTAATGCCGTTAATCAGTGCAGCCCCACCCATGTCTACTTTGTCTTTACGACCCAGAATGCTAGCTTGTGGCGCAGGCTGAAATTCACGAATAGCAGCGAGTGAAGATTCCACGCTTTCGTGATTGGCTGCGCCAATAGCGCAACCAAGCCAGTTTAAGAATGTGCGATGAGCTTCATGTTCGACTTCAGGAGTCCAGCCTTGGCTTGGGTGAGCATGAACAAACTCTGCCAATATTTTTGTAACTGGTGGTGCGTTCAGATCGGCTGCTGCAGCAATAGCGTGAGACATATATAGATTCCTATAAATAAGTAAATGTAAAAAAATTAGTCAATTTCAATGTTGCGATCTTTGGCAACCTTGGCCCAGCGTGCAATATCTTCTTTGATGTAATTCGTAAATTGAGGCGGTGTCATCGGCATTAACGTCATCGCCTCACTAGTCATTTTTTCTGAGAAGTCTGGCAAAGCGAGTACCTTATTTAATTCGGCATTGAGCTTAGCGACGATAGCAGGTGGCAGATTGGCTGGACCCACTAAGCCGTACCATTGCTGGCCATCAAAACCGTTATAGCCCAGCTCTTTGAAGGTAGGGATATTAGGTGCGGCCGAACTGCGCTTGGAACCAGTTACTGCTAGCCCGCGAACCCGATTGGTGGTGATATACGGCAGGGCTGCAAATAGGGTAGGGAGCATTGCTTGAGTTTGGCCTGCTAATAAATCCGTGTACGCAGGGCCTACGCCACGATAAGGTACATGGACCATAAAGATTCCAGCCGCTAACTTTAGTTGCTCCATGCCGAGGTGGGTAAGGGTGCCCGGACCGGCCGAGCCATAACTTAATTTCGCAGGATTCTTTTTGGCGTAATCCACAAACTCTTTGAAGTTTTTAATTGGTAAGTCGGGATTAATGATGAGGACATTCGGTGTCGCGCCAATCATGCCAATCGGTGTGAAATCTTTAATGGCATCGTAAGGTAGCTTGCGTACCGCAGGATTGGTGCCATGCGTACCTACATAAGCAATCATCAGTGTGTAACCATCAGCTGGTGCTTTAGCGGTAGCTTGAGAGGCGATGGAGCCTCCGCCACCCCCCATGTTTTCTACAACCACCGTTTGACCAATAGAGCGAGAGAGCTTTTCTGCAACAGCACGCGCAATATTGTCTAGGCCTCCGCCGGCAGCGACAGGGGCAATCAGTTTGATGGGTTTGGTTGGGTAGGCGGGTGCTGCACCTTGCGCTTGCGCGTTTAAGTGGAGCGCTAATCCCAGAAATGCAAAAAGAAGGGATGATAAAAAAATCGGCTTTTGCCGAATGATCGTTTTAGACATGTCTCGAGTCCGAATGATTGTTATTAGTTAGTTTTGTACAGCGAAATCATTTTACTATTGATAGCTTCACTCTTTCTCAGGCTTGGCTGGCTTTGAGTTTCTTTCGAATGGAGTGCTCTACGGGAATGGAATCTAGGTTTGGCTCTAGTGCCTCGCGTTCATCAAAGACAAAGCAGCTACCTTGGTAGTATGCAGAGCCAACCTCTTCAAAGTATTTCAGAATTCCGCCTTCTAACTGATAGCTATGCTCCATACCAATCTCGCGCATATACAGCCCAGATTTTTCGCAACGAATTCCACCGGTGCAAAAACTGACTAAGGTTTTATCGGCCAAATCTTCTTTGTGTGCGGAGATCGCTGCAGGAAACTCAGTGAATTTTTCGATATTGAAATGCAGGGCATTTTCAAAGGTGCCGTAGTCGACCTCAAAGGCATTGCGCGTATCTACCATTACTACAGGGCGGCCTAAATCATCGGTGCCACGATCTAACCATTCTTGTAATTTTTTGGGGCTAATGAAATTGGCGCGACCTTCTTCGGGGCGAATCGCTGGGTGATTCATGCGGATAATTTCATTTTTGAGTTTGATCAACATCTTCTTGAAGGGCTGATCCTCGGACCAGCTTTCTTTTGCCTGAAGCGGAGCAAAACGGGTATCGGCGCGAAGCCAGTTCAGAAAACCGCGTAGCTCCTCTGTTTTTCCGGCAAGGAACATATTGATGCCTTCGCCCGTTAACAAGATGGTGCCCTTTAACTGGCGAGCATTGCATTCATCGAGCATTTTGGCGCGCAGCTCTGGTAAGCCATCAAGGCTGACAAATAAATAGGCGGCAATATTTAGGATCGACTTCATTTTTCTCTCACTGGGCTACAACAGCATTATCGAGCAAATAGCCTGAGGGGGTGTTAATCTTGAGGACTTATTCAAGGGAGATGAATCCATGCTGGAGTTAGCAAAAATAGCCAAAAGAGCCTTTAAAAACAGTCTATTAGCCACATTGATGGTCTTGGGGGTTAGCGGTTTTGCTTTGGCCCAAAATGCGGGTGTTGGCACATGGCCTACCCAAAAGCCGATTCGCCTGATTGCAGTCTTTCCGCCGGGCGGCTCAGTTGACCAGGTTGCCCGTGTATTAGCACCAGCCTTGCAGTCAGAGTTGAAGCAAAACGTGATTGTGGAGAACGTTGGTGGAGCCTCTGGTGTGATTGGTACCGCGGCAATGACGCGCTCAGATCCCGATGGTTATACCTTTGCAGTGGTATTTGATACCCATGGTGTGAATCCAAGTCTAAAAGACAAACTTCCCTATGACACGATTAAAGATATTGCGCCTGTCATTTTGGTTGGCACATCACCGATGGTATTGGTCGCTAGTAAAAAATCGGGCATCACCAGCTTTAAGCAATTGGTCGATCTTTCCAAAACAGGCAAGCAATTTAGTTACGGCTCCATTGGCATTGGTAGCTTAGGTCACTTAGCAATGGCTCGTCTGGCAAAGCAAGCTGGCTTTGATTGGAACCATATCCCTTATCGTGGCGGCGGCCCTTTGATGCAAGACGTCTTGGGAGGTCAAGTTGAATTGGCGGTTGGCTCTGAATTTTTAGTTAAGCCCCATATTGATAGCGGTGGCGTGATTCCATTAGTGATTACTACCGCTAAGAGATCGCCATCTCTGCCGAATGTGCCAACGATTTCTGAGAGTGGCTTCCCGGGCTTTAGTGCTCCAGCATGGTGGGCTGTATTGGCCCCTGGTAAAACACCTCCTGCAGTCGTTGATGCAATGAACAAAGCTTTGAATAAGGCTTTAAAGACACCAGCAGTTGCTGAGAAGTTCAAGGCGCAAGGAATTGAGATTGTTGGCGGATCTCCTGAAACCCTGCGGGATTTTATTGGTAAGCAAATTGCAGTGTGGGGCAAGTTTGTGATTGAAAACAATATTAAAGAAACTGCCCAGTAAGCAGTTTTAATCAAAGGTAAATATGTCAGAACGTTTAATTCCGTATCAGCCGATGGATTTGGCAGAGCCAGCTGAACTAGTTGCTGCAATTCGCAAGAGGCGCGGCGGTCAGTTCATTAATTTAGACCGCATGCTCTTGCATAGCGTTCCTATTGCAGAGGGCTGGAACCATTTCATTGGGGAAATTCGCAATAACCTCTCATTGAATCCAAAGCTGCGTGAGTTGGCCATGTGTGGCGTGGCTGTGTTGAATGGTGCTGAGTATGAATTCTTTCATCATGCCCCTCCATTTAAGAAAGCCGGTGGCACAGAAGAGCAAGTACAAGGTTTGCGTTTGATTGGGCAGCCGAGCTTCCCAAAAGACTTGTACTCTCCAGTAGAAAACGATGCCGCTGAGCTCACTTTTCAAATGACGCGCAATATCAAGGTAGATCCTGAGTTGATGAAGCGTTTACAAAAAGCGCTGGGTAGCACAGACACGGTTGAACTGGTAACGGTGATTGCTGCTTACAACATGGTGTCTCGTTTCTTGATTGCTTGTGATGTTAATCCCGAAGATCATCCTCCAGCCTAAAAGAAGAAACACCTATAAGCATGATTCGTAACATCCAAACCATCATTCCCGGCATTGCTACCTCTGATGGTGCGGGCGTGAAGCTGCGCCGTAGTCTTGGCGGTCAAAATCAAGTCAGGCTAGATCCTTTTTTGATGCTCGATGAGTTTTCTTCTAACGATCCGAATGATTACGTAGCGGGATTTCCAGCTCACCCTCATCGAGGTTTTGAGACGGTGACCTATATGCTGGAAGGTCATATGCTCCATGAAGATCATTTGGGTAATCAGGGCCACCTAAAGACGGGTGGCGTGCAATGGATGACTGCAGGGCGAGGCATTATTCACTCGGAGATGCCACAGCAAGTGAGCGGTGCCATGCGCGGCTTTCAGTTGTGGATCAACTTGCCCGCTAAAGAAAAGATGAAGGCGGCTGGCTATAAAGATATCCAGGTTGAAGATATTCCAAAGGTGACTTTGGTAAATGGTGGCTCAGTGAAGGTTATTGCAGGCACATATGATGATGGCAAAGAAGTTCAAGGCCCGATTCAAGGAATTACCACTGCACCCCTATTTTTGGATGTGCATTTACCACCTCATGGGGAGTTCGAGCACCATATTCCAAAAGAGCTCAATGCATTTGTTTACCTATATGAAGGTGAGTTGGAAATAGGCGGACCAATGATGCCGGCCCCAAAGCATGCGGTCATTGTTCTTGGGGATGGGGATCGCTTAAAGGTGAAGTCTGGTGAACTAGGGGCACAGTTCATCGTGCTAGCAGCATTACCGCTACATGAGCCGATCGTTCAGTATGGCCCATTTGTAATGAATACCCGTGCAGAGATTGAACAAGCTATAGATGACTATCAAAATAATTGGTTTGTGGTTTCCTAGGTGACTCAATTAACAATTCTTGAGTGGGAAGATGGCGGACAGGCCCACAGCGCTCAGTGGCATTCTGAAAATGGCATTGCTCCTCATAAAAAGATTCAGATCGCTGATGACACGCTGACCGCGGATATTGCTTATCGCTTGGCTTGTGAGGGCACGGCGATGCTTTATCAGGGTGATTTTCAGAATGCAAGACAACTCTTGCAGGCTTTAGTGAGAAGGGTGGATAAGCCCTCCAAGAAAGCCTCTAGAGCTGACAGAATTACTAAAGAGAAATTCAAAAGCCCCTTAGATACATTCAATCTGCATCGCCTTGCCCAATCGCAGCGCGCACGTATTTTGGGTATGGTTCTCATCCAGGTGAACGCCAACCATACGATATCCTTAAGACGCGCGCCAGATGTAGCGCAGGCCTGCCTTGAAGCTTATGGAGCACAAGAAAATTCCTATGTTATTTCCTTACGTGAATTACTTGGGGTTATTAGTGCCCATGAGTGGCGTAAGACGGGCGTCCAAATTCTGACTAGAGATGATGAGGAAGTCCGAATTCATCCGCACTATGGTGTGTTCTCTCCGGTACGCAGTGAATACATTGATTTAGTGCTGAAAGCACCGTTACCAGAAGCAATCAAACAAAGCTCTATAGCTTTTGATGTTGGTACGGGCACTGGAGTGTTAGCTGTTGTTTTAGCTCTGCGAGATATTCAGAAGATTGTTGCGACCGATTTAAGTGATCGAGCGATTGCTTGCGCCCAGGATAACGTCAATCAACTAAACCTAAATACTCAGATTGAAATTCATAAAACTAATCTTTACCCTGAAGGTAAAGCTGCGCTGGTCGTTTGTAATCCACCGTGGTTACCTGCGAGACCAAGCTCCCTGCTAGAGCACGCAGTATATGACCCTGAGAGTCAGATGCTGAAGGGATTCTTGAGTGGCTTAAAAGATCATCTAATACCAAATGGTGAGGGTTGGCTCATTCTTTCTGACTTAGCGGAGCATTTGGGATTAAGAACAAGAGAAGAGCTGCTGGGTTGGATGGAGCAATCAGACTTAAAAGTCATTGCACGTTTGGATACTAAGCCAACTCATCAAAAAGTATTTGATAAAACAGATGCATTGCATGCAGCACGATCAAAAGAAGTTACTTCACTTTGGCGATTGACTAAAAAGTAGTAACACATTCAATAGCCCTACAAGCCTCGCCCCCATTGGGATCAGGGTTGTTAATCAACAGCATCATCCTTAAAATCATTGAAAGAAATCGTTAACTTACTACACGTTTTTTCAGTAAGTTGACTATAGTTTTTCTCATTTATATTTTAAGGATGTCATTTGCTTTCTGGTGTATTTCCTAGAAATGGATTGCTTATTTTGGGTGTAGCGATCTCTCATATGGCTCTACTGATGCTGTTATCGGGATCCTATGTAGGGGCAAAATCATCCGCACAGGATACGTTGCTGGTGAGTCTAGTGGGTAAAAGTACCCTGCCATCGAGTAGACAAAAATCATTGGTCACACCCCCAAGAGGGATGCTGTTCAATAATGCCCTCAATAGCTCTAGCGCCGCAGATGAATCCCATGTTAATAGTGATAGCAATGGGGCTGGTGACTTAGGGGGAGGCTCAGCCAGGCAGGTTATACATAGCCCTAAACCCCATTACCCGCTAGCTAGCAGACAGCTTAAAGAGCAGGGTTTAGTCGTTGCAAGATTATGCGTAAGTGAGTACGGTCTTGTGCAAGAAGTTGGAATCACTAAGAGCTCAGGCTATGCAGGTTTAGACCGCTCAGCACTGACCACCTTATCGCAGTGGAGATTTGCACCAATTGCAGTCAATTTGATGGGGCATTCTTCACAGTGCTTTCAAACACCCATTCAATTTACCTTGGAGGGCTAACGCATGAGCGATGCAAATACATTAGAGTTCCACCCCAAATACATTCAACCGACCCACATTTTTCCTAAGGTAATTTCAAGCGAAATATTATTGGGTCAAATGAGGCAAGTTTTGATTTTGCATGAAGGCGAAACCTATCAATTACGTATTACTAAATTAGGAAAACTCATTCTGACAAAGTAAATATGAATTAAGTTACTAGCCAGCAAGAGCATTTTCATATGCATATAGCCAGCGATTTTTTGTTTTTATCACTGGAGATGGCATATGAAGCATCAAGAAGTTTTTCGTCCTCGAAATAAGTTGGCCTGGTTTTCATCGCTTGCATTGTTATGTGGCAGTTCTTTTTCGGTTTGGGCTAATGCTCAAGATATTGAGTTACCCAGAATTGATATTGTTGGTCGCGAAGAGAATGCTCTGAATAAAATTCCTGGCACGGTTGATGTCATTAATCAAAAGAGGATGGATGAGCTGCAACCCCAGTCGCTACAAGATGTATTAAAGACGGTTCCCGGCGTTAATGTTCGTGGGGATGAGGGTGGCTTAGGGTCTATTCCAAATATCGGCATTCGGGGTTTAAATCCAAGTCGCAGTTCAAAGGTTCTCCTGCTAGAGGATGGCGCCCCGATTCAACCAAGCCTTTTTATTTCTAATGCTTCCTATTACAGCCCGCCGGTAGAGCAAATTGGAGGGATTGAGCTGTTAAAGGGTGCCTCAGGCCTTAAGTACGGCCCATCCAATATTGGTGGGGTAGTGAACTACCTCAGTAAAACAATATCCCCTGGGTTTAAGTTAACCGGCAAAGTGGGTAACTATGGATATCACTTGGCAGAGATTGAGGCGGGAGGAAAATCCTCATCAAATGGTGCAATCGGCGGGATTAATTTCATTCAATCCGAGTCCAATGGATACCGGGGCAATGGATTTAAGATGTACGACATCTTAATGAAGGGCGGAATGGAGATTGCGCAAAATCAGTGGTTAAGTCTGAAGTACACCCATTACGATAACAATATCAACACCTCGTATGTAGGCCTTCGCCCAAATCAGTACAGCGCGCACTCAACAGATAATCCAGCACCTAATGATCGCTTCATTACCCAAAGAAATGCAGTAGATCTCAATCACGCTATAGAAATTAGCCCGGATACCAAAATCAATACCTTGATGTATTGGAGCAGATTGTCTAGAGATTATTGGCGGCAAAATATCGTTAAGCGCACACAAGATTCGACTGTTTTTAAGACCTGCAATCAGGGCGCTGACTGTCTGACTGGACGGAATCGAGAGTTTCAAATGTTGGGCATTGATTCTCGGGTGAGCCATGCCTATAAGGCTTTGGGCATTTCTAATGAAGCAGAGTTTGGCGTGCGTATGCATACCGAGTCTCAAATTAATCAGTTGGTGAGTTCAAAAAACTTGGCTTATTCTGGACGACTTGCTTCACAGGAGGATAACAAGGCTAATTCAGTGGCGGTTTATGCGCAAAATCGTTTCTTGTTAAGCAAAGACTTTGCCCTCATTCCAGGGGTGCGGGTCGAAAGTTACAACCAAACCCGTTCAAATGTCATTACTGGTAAAGCTGGCAGCGCTAAAAATGTAGAAACGATTCCGCAAATTGGGGCTACCTGGCAACTCATTCCTCAGGCCCAGCTATACGGCAGTGTTTATAAAGGTTTTGCACCGGCGCAATTAGCCACCGCAATTGATGACAAGGGAGTTGATCAGCAGCTAGCACCAGAACGTTCAACGAATGCGGAGCTAGGTCTGCGTGGTAAGTCAGGCAGCTTTGCTTACGATTCAGCAATTTTTAGCATGAACTTCAGTAATCAAATTGTGAATCAGAGTTTGGCTGCAGGAATTTCTAAAGCCAATGGAGGTAAAAGTTTGCATCAAGGCGCCGAGCTTTCTTTGGGTTATGCGCTAGGCAGAGGTTGGGGTATTAGCGGTAATGCCACATACATCCCAGTAGCTAAGTTTATTGGCACAAGCTCCCTAGGCAGGGATGGCAACCGCATTCCATACACGCCTAAATTAACCTCTAATCTTGGCGTTAGCTATGAAAAGAGTGGCTTCAATACTTTGGTTAGCCTAAATTATGTTTCTACTCAATATGCAGATTCAGCAAATACAGTTGTGCAAAATGCCATTGGTACTTTAGGTGAGGTTCCTGCTTTTACAACAGTCAATTGGAGCGCAAACTATGCCATCAACAAAGATTGGAAACTGTTTGGAGTCATTAATAATGTATTGAATAGAAGATATATATCCAGCCGTAGTCCAGATGGAATCTTTGCTGGAGCACCACTCAATTTCCAGGCCGGCATGAGTTATCAGCTCAACTAATGTGAAGGATTGATTTCTGAATGAAAGAAAAACGCCACCCTGGTGGGCGGCGTTTAACTGTTACTTCAAAATGGTGGAACCGGCGGGAATCGAACCCGCGTCCGCAAATCCTCTACAACAAGTTCTACATACTTAGTCATATCGTTTAATTTAATCAGTTAGGCACGGATTGACACGTTACTTACTGACGATTCACTAAATTTTCGAATCATTCCCCGTGACATGAAATGATCTTATCTCTTGTATATGACCCTGATCTAGCTTGCGCTAGCTGACCCAAGAGAGAATCAGTTCAGGGGCAACCGCAATTAAGCGGCTAGTGCGAAACGTTCGTCGTTTGCAGTTATTACATTCCCATTGATTTACGAGATAACGGGTCCTCGGTATGCCCTTGATGCTTTGTAATCCACGTCGAAACCATGTCGGTCCCAGATTGCATGCATTGG
>CANBSM010000007.1 GCA_947372155.1 Burkholderiaceae bacterium | reverse complement strand
TTTGCGCTAATTCGATCGCCGCCCCCTAGAGAAATCATCTGTAAATCCGAGTTATCGCCACCATTATTGCGGATTGATAAGGAGCCTGTTGTGACATCGGGTGTGAGCGAGTATCCCGTAATGGTCATGAACGCATCCGCACGCTTTTTAAGGTAATTGTTAGCGGCGTTATAAAAGGCGGATTGGGCTTGTGCATAGCCGATACCCACAATAAATAAGGCGGCAAAAAGAAGGAGATGGGGTTTACTAAAAAGCCGCATGAACCATATTTTAGCGAATCAATTTGGTAGATGTACCATATTGACTATGAAACTGCTTATTGCAATTTATTTCTTTATTCTCGCTGTTATACAGATGGGTCTGTTTTTCGGTATTTATCACTATTACCGCTCTCAAAATTTGCTTAAGCCAAGTTTGTACTGGATGTCCTCGCTAATAGTGAGTGTGGTGGGCCTATTTATTTTTGGGGCTGGGATTATCACCCTCCAAAATATTGCCAATCCTGAATTCAATTTTACTGTTGCCAATACGTTCTTCTATGTAGCGGCAATGTTGCAAGCATTATTTTGTATGTCGCTCAATCAAGAAGCATCCAAACGGTTAAAGATTATTGCCGCAATTTCAGTACCTGTTTTTATGGCTGCTTTTGATTTTATGCGTTTGTATGGATCCTTCGAGAGTCGCACAGTAGTGATGGCTTGTATCGCTAGTATTTTTTACATGTGGCAAATTTACGAGTTGGGAATAAAAAGAAAAACATCCCCATCTAAACAATTGCTTTACATGCAATTTGCAAGTTTTGGCGAGATATTTTTTGCTATAGGTCGTTTCATTACGTTAATTGTGTCTGCATTTACCATTCAGCAGGTTGAGCAGATACCCCAGATGCTTATCTTCTTTACCATAGCCCAGTTGGTAATGAATACGCTTTCATATATAGCTATTGGTAGTTATTGGGCTGAGCAAGTCGTAGTGGCAAATATCAATGCAACGGCTGAAAACGAAACTACCAAAAAACTATTGCAAGAAAGAGAGCTGTTAATTGCCTCGTTGTTAAAGGCCAATAAGACCGCTAGTACCGGTGCTTTGTCAGCATCCATTGCCCATGAGCTCAATCAGCCCTTGGGTGCCTCTAGTCTGAATATTCAATTTTTGCAAAAAAAGCTATCTGAAGGGGAATTAAATCCTGCCTTGCAGAAAGAGGTATTAGATTCTTTGTTGACAGATAACCAACGTGCAGCAAGTATTATTCGCTCGCTCAGGTCGGTATTCGCCGATGAAAAAATGGCAGCTACAAAAGTTGATCTTGCTGAGTTAATCGACTTAGTCCTCACCATTGCTCGCCCAGAAATTATGAATCAGAATATTCAGATGGTATTGAAGTTAGAAGACCATCTGATTATTACTGCAAACAAAGGCGAGTTGCAGCAGGTGCTCTTAAATCTGGTAAATAACGCAATAGATACATTAAAGGCGATAGAGAAGTCTGATAAAAAAATCATTATTCGAGGCGAACATTCTAGTTTTGGTGTTCAGATATCAATCACCGATACTGGGTCAGGTATTGATGCAAAAGTACAGCCCCATATGTTTGAACTTCTTTCGACTACCAAGGGTTCTGGTATGGGCATCGGTCTTTGGTTATGTAAACATATCGTGATGAGACACGGTGGCTCAATCTGGTTTGAGTCATTTCCGCAAAAGGGAGCAACCTTTTTCTTGAGCTTACCCCTGGTTGCTGCATATGCAATTTAAAGTACATTGAGTTGCCCTTAAATATTGGCTCTAGGGCTAATTGCCATTGATTAGCTCAAACATATCATTGAAGTAATCAAAACATTTTTACTTGAGGCTTTTATGAAAATTAAACTTTCTCAAATTGCTATTACAGCTTCCATCCTAAGCTCTGGTTTCGCTATAGCCGCTGGCGGCGGTGGTGTTGTGGTTGATCCAGGCGCTATGCAGGGGAAGCATTTTGATCCAAAGGGTAAGGCGCCATCGAGTTATACCGTTGAACTACAAGATGGTCTTCGTAAGACCTTGCCCTTTGAGGATAAGCGCGACTTTGAGGAATCCAAAAAAGGTTTTATTGCGGCGCCTCCATACAAGACCATCATGGCAGATGCGGGCAATGTAGCTTGGGACATGGGCAGTTATGACTTCTTATTACAGGGCAAAGACTTTGATAGCGTTCATCCATCATTACAGCGCCAAGCTATTCTCAATATGGGTTATGGCTTGTATGAGGTTGTTCCAGGAAAAATTTATCAAGTTCGTGGTTTTGACCTAGCCAACATCAGCTTTATCAAAACAAATACCGGCTGGATAGTCTTCGACCCATTGACTGCAAAAGAAACTGCACGCGCAGCACTTGAACTCGTAAATGAGAAGCTTGGTAAGCGTCCAGTAGTGGCGGTGGTGTACTCACACTCCCATGGGGATCACTTTGGCGGTGTGCGTGGCGTAGTTGATGAGGCAGATGTAAAGAGTGGCAAAGTAAAGGTTATTGCCCCTGCTGGATTTATGGACCATGCGATTGCTGAAAACGTCTATGCAGGCAACGCCATGACGCGCAGAATGTATTTTCAGTACGGAGTCTTATTGCCACGTAGTCCATTTGGTCACGTAGACCAATCGATTGGCAAAAATACAGCTGCTGGTAATTTAGGATTAATAGAGCCCAACGTCTATATCAACCAGCCATTTGAAAAAATGACGGTTGATGGTGTGGAGATGGAGTTCCAAAACACTCCCGGGACTGAAGCCCCCGCAGAGATGAATACTTATTTCCCGCAATTTAAAGCATTTTGGGCGGCAGAAAATATCACTGGCACGATTCATAACATCTATACCTTGCGTGGCGCCTTAGTGCGTGATTCACTAGCATGGTCTAAGAATATTAATAATGCTTTGTATCGCTATGGCAATGAGAGTGAAGTGATGTTTGCATCACACAGTTGGCCACGTTGGGGTAATGAGCGTATTCAGGAGGTGATGCGTACGCAGCGGGATAGTTATGCTCACTTGCATAACGAAGTGCTTCACCTAGCAAACAATGGTGTCACCATTAATGAAATCCAGAACGTCTATAAGCAGCCTGATAGTTTGAAAAAGCAATGGGCAGCGCATAGCTATCATGGCTCTGAAGAACATAATAGCCGTGCTGTGATTAATCGTTATTTAGGTTACTGGGATGCCAACCCCGCAACTTTGGCCCCACTGTCACCCAAAGATGCTGCACCGTTGTATGTAGAGATGATGGGTGGTTCTGGCAAGATCTTGGCGAAGGGTAGGGAGCTTTATAAGCAGGGCAAGTATCGCGAAGCCATGGAGATTGTGAATAAGTTGGTCTATGCGCAACCAAACAATACCGCCGCTAAAGATTTGCTTGCTGATATTTTTGAGCAGATTGGATATCAAAAGGAAAGCCCAAGTATGCGAAACAGCTTCTTGGGAGCGGCTTATGAGTTGCGTCACGGCATGCCTACAGGCGCTTCGCCCAAATCCAATGGCCCAGACATGATTAAAGGCATGACAACCGAGCTTTGGCTTAATGCTTTAGCTATCAGCATGGATAGCAAAAAAGCAGCAGGTATGAACTTTGTGATCAATCTTTCTACGCCAGACAATGGCGAGAAGTTTGTGATTGAGATGAGTAACTCTGCGTTGACCAATATTAAAGGTCAGCAGGCAAAGAACCCTAATCTCACCGTTACATTAAATCGTAGCGACTTAGAGCAGGTAATGGGTGGTCAAACTACTTTTGATAAGTTGCAGGCGGAGGGCAAAGTAAAGTTTGATGGCGAACGCAAGGTATTTGATCAATTGAGAAGCACCTTAACAATCTTTGTGCCTGATTTTGAACTCATGCCGGGCACTAAAGTAAAGGCAGCTCCAAAACCAGCCTCTCCAGCTAAAGATCCATTCTCAGCCCAAGAGATGGCAATAACTGCCGGAGAGTAAATCAGTTTCTCTGCAATTAATAAGGACTCCGCAGAGTCCTTATTAATTTAATTGCAAAATTATGGTGCAAAAGCGCCGCCAGCTTCAAGTGACTTAAGCTCGTCACCCGCAATACCAAGCTCAGCCAGAAGCTCGCTGGTATGTTCACCCAATAAAGGGGGGTGGCGATATACCTGTTGTGGAGTGCCATTCATTTTCACTGCAAATCCAATATTCGGTACCTTGCCTTCAATCGGATGATCAATCTCCATGCGCATCTTGCGATGACGACCGTGGTCGCTATCAAATGCTTCTGGGTAGGTATTAATTGGTCCCGCTGGAATGCCTGCCTCTAAAAGTGCAGCGACCCATTGATCAGCGCTTTTATTGGCAAATGACTTTTCGAGTTCTGTGGCTAGCTCTAGACGATTGGCTAGGCGAAGTGGATTTGTTTTAAAGCGTACATCTTCAAATAATTCTGGGCGATCAATTTTGTCGCACAGTAACTTCCAGAGCTTTTGATTGGTGGCGCCCATCACAAAATAACCGTCAGCAGCCTTCATTGCCTGGTAAGGGGCGCTCATATGATTAGCAGTGCCAAGCTTATAGGGTTCAACTCCAGTACCCCAGTATTGAGCTGTATCCCAAATGGAAAATGCCAAAGCAGAATCAAAGAGTGAGGCATCAATAAATTGACCTTCACCCGTTTTGGATTTACCAATATAGGCTGACAATATTCCATAGACCGCAAAGAGTGCGCAACCAATATCCGCTACTGGAACTCCGGCCTTCACTGGAGGGCCGTCTGGGTAACCTGTGACACTCATGACACCAGACATGGCTTGCGCCATCAGATCAAAGCCAGGTCGATCTGCCCAAGGACCTGTTTGGCCAAATCCAGAGATGCTGGCATAAACCAAGGCAGGATTGATAGCTTGTAAAGAAGGGTAATCAATACCCAGCTTCTTCATTACGCCAGGTCGGTAGTTCTCAACCAAGATGTCAGCGGTTTTGACCAATTCAAAAAATACTTTTTTACCAGCCTCAGTTTTGAGGTTTAGAGTGAGACTGCGTTTATTGCGGTTCATGTTCAAAAAGCCCATGCTGTCTGAACCCTTCATCTTGAACCCCATTGCGCCGCGAGTCTGATCACCAGTGCCCGGAGGCTCGATTTTGATGACATCTGCACCTAAGTCCGCCAAGAGCATGCAGCAGTAGGGTCCGGCCATGACTTGGCTAACGTCAAGTACCCGCACTCCAGAAAGGGGTAGGGGCCTCGAGGATCGATTGGCTGCAGCATCTAAACCGTCATTTATAGGTGTTTTCGTCATTGTCTCGAGTGTTCTTATATGTTTAGAATTAGTCCCTAATAGTATCAAACACAATAAAAACAATTTTGGAGACTTTATGTTGCTTAAAACGCCTCAGTGGGCTACTCGTAGTTTGCTTGCAATTACGCTGGCCACGAGCTCTTTCTTTGCTTTAGGGCAGCAGGCCTTCCCAACTAAACCGATACGACTGATTGTCGGTTTTGCGCCCGGTGGCGGCACCGACATTGTTGCTCGAGCCCTTGCGCCAAAAATGGGTGAGATTCTGGGGCAAAGTGTGATTGTGGAAAATAAATCGGGTGCAGCCGGCACGATTGCCGCCGATCAAATTGCTAAAGCAAATCCTGATGGCTATACCTTGCTAGTGGGCCATTCCAATTCCAATGCAATTGCACCATTTGTACTTACCAACGTTCAATACAATCCCGCAACCGATTTCACACCCATTACTTATTTAGGGTACGTTCCTAACGTTTTGGTAGTGAAGGCTTCGCTACCTGTGAACTCAGTAGCGCAATTGATTTCTTTAGCAAAAGCAAACCCAGGGCAGATGACTTATGGATCATCAGGTATTGGCAGCACGCAGCATTTAGCGGGCGCTTTGTTTGCCAAGATTGCTGGAATTCAGTTAAACCATGTCCCATATAAAGGTAGCGGTCAGGCGATCATCGATTTATTGGGCGGACAAATTACGATGAACTTCGACACCTTGCCACCTAATTTGCAACAAATTAAAGATGGCAGCCTGAAGGCATTGGCGATTTCAACACCTAAACGCTTGCCAATTCTTCCGAATGTGCCCACCTTTAACGAAGTCGGTATTACTGGTTTTGATGTTACTAATTGGTACTCTGTGATGGGCCCCAAAGGAATGGACCCAGCGGTAGTAAATAAGATTGATCAAGCTGTTAAGGCAGCGATGGCAGACCCCCAGATTAAAAAGACATTAGATTCTCAAGGCTTGCAACCTGAAGGCCCTGCAACACCAGCGGCCTTTAGTTTGTTCTTAGCTGGCGAGCTGGCTAAATACCAGCGTTTAGTGAAGAGCTTGAATATCAAGGCTGAATAAATACTCCATGAGTGATAAAGAAAAGGGTGGCAATGTTGCCCAGGTCGTATTAGAGACGCACGGTAATATTGCCCACATCATCTTTGATCATGTAGCGGCACGTAATGCAATGACAGTGGGGATGTACCAAACCCTGAAGTCTATTTGCGAAGGTATTGCCAAGAATCCCAAGATACGGGTAGCTATCTTACGCGGCGCAGGTGGTAAGTCTTTTATATCCGGCAGCGATATAGCGCAATTTGCCAGTTTTAAAGATGGGCAAGACGGGATTCAATATGAAGAGGGTATTGATGATTACTTGGGTCCGCTTGCCACCTTGCCTATTCCTACAATTGCCGTCATTGATGGCATGGCTGTTGGCGGCGGATTGGCGATAGCTAGTTGCTGTGATTTCAGAATCTCTACTCCTGAGGCTAAGTTCGGCGTACCCATTGCTAAAACCCTTGGTAACTGTTTATCTGCCGCAAATGTTGCTTGGTTGGTTGCCCATCTAGGAATCAATGTAGTCAAGCGGATGCTACTTCTTGCGGAAATGATTTCTGCAAAAGAGTTGCTCCAACAAGGATACCTTTTAGCAACATACGAGCAAGAGCAGTTAGGTCATGAGGCTGTCACTCTCGCAGAGCGACTGAGTAAGTTAGCCCCCATTACACAAAAATCTAGCAAGCTAGCATTAGCGAGATTAATTAAAAACAATCTACCCGACTGTAGTGATCTGATCAGTGAAACCTATGGCAGCAATGATTTTCAAAACGGAGTTGCTTCATTTTTAAAGGGTGAGCCACCTATTTGGACCGGTAGCTAGCGTTCAATACGAGTCAATCCAAAAACATCTCTTGCAGATTGTTGAGGTAACGCATTCCCAGTGGAGTGGCTTTTAGCTGACTGGGATTTTCATCGAGTAATTGCTTATTGCTTGCATTAGCTAAACCTTTACTAATGACGCTTAAAGGCAGTCCAGTACGCTCAATGAAGGTATTGGTTGCGACGCCATCGGTCAGTCTTAGGGTATTGAGCATAAATTCAAAGGGTAGATCTTTGGCCTCAAGAACCCTAGATTCAATTAAGGCATTCCCCTTGGTTTCCATCGCCTGCATATAGCTTTCTGGATGGCGCTCTCTAACTTGACGAGTAATTTTGTCTGGAAACGAAATCTTCCCATGGGCGCCTGCACCAATGCCAATGTAATCACCAAAGCGCCAGTAGTTCAGATTATGTTTGCACTCCTGATTTTTCTGAGCGTAGGCAGAAACTTCATAACGCTGATAACCCGCCTTAGTAAGTAAATCTAAATTTTGTTCAAAGATGGCATCAATGTCGTCATCGCTTGGTAATTGCGGAGGAAAGTTCGCAAAGTAGGTATTAGGTTCGAGCGTGAGGTTGTAAAAAGATAGGTGGGGGGTTTTAAAAGAAAGCGCCGTTTCAATATCTGCCTTAGCTAACTCTAAAGTTTGTTTAGGTAAGCCGTACATCAGATCCAGATTGACTGATTTAAAGTGTTTCAGAGCAATTGCTATTGCACGCCTGGCTTCTTCACCATTGTGAATGCGTCCTAAAGCTTTGAGCTGTTCATCCTGAAAGCTCTGAACCCCTATGGAAACTCGATTAATGCCCGCCTTTGCAAATCCTGCAAATTTGTCAGCTTCAATTGATCCTGGGTTTGCTTCCATCGTAATTTCAGCGTCGGGCTCTAAGTTAACGCGAGCACGAACTGCGCAAAGCAGTTGATCCATGCCTTCTGCTGATAGCAGGCTCGGTGTTCCACCGCCAATAAAAATACTATGAACTTGGCGCCCCCATATATTGGGCAGCTCAGTTTCTAGATCGGCGATAAGTGCTTTGATATAACGTTCTTCGTCAAAGCCGGCCTTATTCATGTCATCTTTAATTTGATGTGAATTGAAATCGCAATAGGGACATTTCTTTTCGCACCAGGGGAAGTGAATATACAAAGCCAATGGCGGCAATGCTGTCAGTGTTACTTGATTGGGGCTTGAATTAAGCACGGCTCTTAAGTTGTGTAATTAATTCGCGTAGTGCTTGACCGCGGTGACTGATTGAATTCTTTTGCACAGACTCTAGTTGAGCAGCAGTGCAGTTTTGTTCCGGCAAAAAGAAGTGGGGGTCATATCCAAAACCATTGCTTCCAGCCGCTTGATCAACAATTTGCCCATACCATCGAGTCTGAACAATTAAGGGTTCTGGATCATTTGCGCTGTTAACAAAAACGAGTGCGCAAACATAATGCGCACCTCGATCAGCTCGATCTCTTAATTCTTGAATAAGCTTTTGATTGTTTGCCGCATCATCACCTTGTTCGCCAGCAAAGCGAGCTGATAAAACGCCAGGTTGGCCATTTAAAGCATGGGCACAAATTCCGGAGTCGTCGGCTAAGGCTGGCAAGCCTGATGCTGCGCTTGCATGACGCGCTTTAGCAAGGGCATTTTCCACAAAGGTGTGGTGCGGCTCTTCTGCAGAAGGTATGCCCAATTCCCCTTGAGGAATGATCTGAAAGTTCAGGGGCGCTAAAAGCGCCTGAAATTCTTTTACCTTGCCGGCATTGTTAGAAGCGAGAACGAGCTTTTGCATGTCGATTTTTATTTCAATGAATCACTTTGCATTTGTGTGAGCTCGTGAATGCCTTGCTCAGCCAAATCCAAGAGTGCATTGAGTTCTGCTCTAGAAAAAGCAGCACCTTCAGCGGTACCTTGCACCTCAATCATGCCGCCTTTACCAGTCATAACGACATTCATATCAGTATCACAAGAAGAGTCTTCTGGGTAATCCAAATCCAATACTGGAACGCCTTGGTAGATGCCAACAGAAATTGCAGCAACGCTATCGATTATTGGGTCCTTACTCAGGGTGCCGCTTTTAAGTAGTTGGTTTACCGCATCACGAGCTGCAACATAAGCGCCGGTAATGGATGCGGTACGCGTACCACCATCAGCCTGCAATACATCGCAATCGAGATGAATGGTTCTTTCACCCAAAACTTTTAAGTCAAAGACGCTACGCATAGCGCGACCAATGAGGCGCTGAATTTCTTGGGTGCGGCCCGATTGCTTGCCGCGTGCTGCCTCACGATCGCTGCGAGTATGGGTGGAGCGGGGCAACATGCCGTATTCAGCGGTAACCCAACCTTCACCAGAGCCTTTTTTATGAGGTGGTACCTTTTCTAAGATGCTGGCGGTACACAGAACCTTGGTATCCCCAAAGGCGATCAAAACCGATCCTTCAGCATGCTTGGTAAAGGCTCTAGAGATGGTGACTGGGCGCAAATCGGTAGGCTTGCGGCCACTAGGGCGGGCAATCTTGGCTGGGTTTGCTGTACTCATGGAAATGGGGTCCTGTGGGGTTGGGGTCTGGATCAATAATGAATCTACAATGTCCATATGATATCGAGCATGACTGGTTATGGCAGCGCTTCTCGCCAAGTCTCCCTAGGAGCTGGCGTAGTTGCTGATCTGCAGGTGGAATGTCGGGCTGTAAACAGCCGCTTTCTGGATCTAGGATTTCGTCTTCCAGACGAGTGCCGTGGGGCTGAGCCTGCCTTGCGAGAAATGGCTACCCAAAGCCTTTCTCGGGGCAAGGTGGAGTTTAGGGCGGCATGGCGTGTGAATAGTACCGCCGCTGGTGCAGCCAAAAGCAACCCCCATGCCTTGGGAGCCATTAGTCGTGATCGTCTTGATGCCTTGTATACCCTTCAAGAAAAAGCCCAAGAAGCTTTCCCAAAAGCACCAGAATTGAGTATTGCTGAGGTTTTGCGTTGGCCTGGCGTAGTGTCCGAACCGCGTGGTGAGGAAGATAGCTGGATTACTGCCACAGTGGAAGCGGGACGCGCTGCGCTAGCAGCCCTTATGGAAAGTCGTCATGCTGAAGGCAATGCTTTGGTTGGCGTTCTCACTAGCATTACCGGCAAGATGCGTGACATCGTTAAAGTGATTGAACCCAAGGTTCCTGAGTATGTGTCTCAGTATCAAGAAAAGCTCACTGAGCGCTTGGCTGAGGCGTTGGCCGCTCAAGAACAAGCCAAGGCGGGCGCTGAACTCATGGAGCGTATTCGCCAAGAGGTTGTGCTCTATGCGGTACGTATTGATGTCGCTGAAGAGTTCGCGCGTTTAAAGACCCATCTTCAGGCTGTAGATACCGCACTTGCAGGTAAAGGACCTGTTGGCAAACGTTTAGATTTTCTGATGCAAGAACTCAATCGCGAAGCCAATACCTTGAGCTCCAAGTCCGTATCGGAAGAATGTACGCAAGCAGCGCTAGAGCTCAAGTTATTTATTGAGCAAATGCGCGAGCAAGTTCAAAACCTCGAGTAATCCATATTATTCATTTATGACTACCTCCACACCGACACCATCGTATCAAGGCAGTATGTTGATGATTGTTGCGCCCTCGGGCGCCGGAAAATCCTCTTTAGTAAACGCCTTACTTAAAGACGAGGCTGGATTGAAGCTGTCTTTATCAACAACTACTCGTGCGCCAAGACCTGGTGAAGTGGATGGTAAGGATTACCGCTTTCTAACAAAAGAAGATTTTCTGCAAGAGAGAGACCAAGGGCATTTTTTAGAGTGGGCAGAAGTGCACGGCCATTTTTATGGCACCTCAAAACCTTGGATTGAATCGCAAATGCAAGCAGGTAGTGACGTCATGCTAGAGATTGATTGGCAGGGTGCACAGCAAATTCGCAAGCTCATTCCTTCGGTGCAGTGGATCTTCATCTTTCCGCCCTCAATTGAGGCCTTAGAAGAGCGTCTGCGTAAGCGGGGTCAAGACGATGAGCCTACTATCCAGCGCCGCCTGGCAGCCGCGCACGTAGAGCTCCAGCATGCCTGGGAAGCAGATTACATCGTAGTTAACGACTCTTTTGATCAGGCATTAGTCGATTTAAAGCATATTTTGGCTTCAAGCCGTCTGCGTTCTGGACCTAGTATGGCCAGAAATCCAGCTCTTTTAAAGCGCCTTGGGGTCTAATCAGTTATCCTATAGGTATTGAAGCTAAATTAAGTGAGCCCAGCATGGCACGTATTACTGTAGAAGATTGCCTTAAAACTATCCCAAATCGTTTTGAACTGGTTTTGGCCGCGACATATCGCGCTCGCCAATTAGTACAAGGTCACTCCCCACGTGTTGAGTCCAGAGATAAAGCTACTGTAGTTGCATTGCGCGAAGTAGCTGCTGGTGTGACTGACCGTGACATGTTGACCAAAGTACCTCTGTAATTTCGGAGTTCCGGTGTGGAGCTCCCTTTAGGACTAGCCAAAACATCGGAAAAAGCAGGGGGCATCACGCCTAAAGATGCTTCGCTTGATCCCAATCAAGCACAACTGTTGGATGCGGATTCCGACCCTCCAGTTCAAAGCGGTAAAAAATCGATCATTGCGAGCTTATTGGCGCAATCGAGCCGTCATTTATTCGGGCCAACATCGGCCCCCATTCTTCCTCTCAAGCATCAGGTAGTTTCTATAGAGGGATTGCTTTCGAAGCTTTCCTATCTAAAGCCCGATGAAATTACGCAAGTCAAAAAAGCATTTCAGTTTTCTGACGCAGCTCATCTAGGGCAGTATCGTCATAGCGGCGAGCCTTACATTACCCATCCAGTTGCTGTAGCCGAACTGTGCGCAACATGGCGCTTAGATGCGCCATCGATCATGGCTGCATTGATGCATGATGTGATTGAAGATACGGGTTGTACAAAGGCGGATTTGGTTGAAAAGTTTGGCAATAAAGTGGCGGAGCTGGTTGAAGGCTTAACCAAGTTAGACAAACTGGAGTTTCAGAGCCATGCAGAAGCTCAAGCAGAGAGCTTTCGCAAAATGTTCATGGCAATGGCGCGAGATGTGCGGGTCATCTTAGTTAAGCTTGCTGACCGCACTCACAACATGCGTACCTTAGATGCTGTACCCATGGCAAAGCGCCGCCGAGTAGCCGCTGAAACAATCGAAATCTATGCACCAATCGCTCATCGTCTTGGGTTGAACATCATTTACCGCGATCTACAAGATCTCAGTTTCCGTTATTCCATGCCCATGCGTTTTCGGGTCATTGAAGGTGCAGTCAAGCGGGCGCGTGGCAACCGGAAGGAGATGGTTGAAAAGATTCTCCAAGCGTCTCGTATGGCGTTTGCTAAGGCCAATTTAGAGGTTGACCTACGCGGTCGCGAAAAGACACTCTTCAGCATCTATACCAAGATGCGCTCTAAGCATTTAAGTTTTTCACAAGTATTAGATGTATATGCTTTCCGCGTAACGGTGCATTCAATTGATGAATGCTATCGCGCACTCGGTATCCTGCATTCTTTATATAAGCCGATGCCTGGCAAATTTAAGGATTACATTGCGATCCCTAAATTAAATGGCTATCAATCTTTGCATACCACTTTATTGGGTCCCTCGGGCGTACCGGTAGAGTTTCAGATTCGTACAACGGAAATGCATGCGGTTGCTGAAGCGGGTGTAGCTGCGCACTGGGCTTATAAAGACGGCTCTCCTGATATGAGTGAGGTGCAAAACCGTGCTCACCAATGGCTGCAGTCCTTAATTGATATTCAGGATAGCAGTGGCGACTCTCAAGAATTCTTAGAGCACGTCAAAATTGACTTGTTTCCAGATGCTGTTTATGTGTTTACGCCTACCGGTCAGATTAGGGCCTTACCAAGGGGTGCAACTGCTCTGGATTTTGCTTACTCTATTCATAGCGATCTTGGTAATACATGTGTAGCGGTCAAGATCAATGGCCTGCAATTACCTTTGCGAAGTGAACTTAAGAATAGTGACATTGTCGAAGTCATTACGTCAGCAAGTTCACAACCTAATCCAGGTTGGCTAGCTTTTGTTCGTACCGGCAAAGCCCGTGCATCTATTCGCCATTCTTTAAAAACCAAACACTATTCTGAATCACTTCAACTAGGTGAACGTTTATTAGCAAATGCATTGCGTCAACAGGGTGTTGATGCTGCCTTACTCAGTCCAGAGATTTGGGAAAAGCTAATGCATTGGACGGGTGATAAAACCCGTGAAGAGGCTTGCGTCAATATTGCACTTGGTAGACGCTCTCCACAGGAGCTGGCTATTCGTCTCAAGATTTTGATCGATGATGAGGGTGGCGCAGAGCAAATGCGTTTAGGTGTTGCAGACTGGGTTGCGCCTAACCAAGAGGTAAGTCATCATCATCAACGCCAAGCCATCTTGGTCGATGGCCGAGAAGGTAACTCTATTCACTTTCAGACTTGCTGCCATCCCATTCCGGGCGATAACATTATTGGTTATCTCGGAAAAGGAGAGGGCCTGCAAGTTCATACTAACGATTGCTCTGTAGCATTACGCATGCTTTCAAAAGATAGTGATAAATGGGTTGAGGTTGAGTGGGGTAAAGAGTTAAATCGCGAGTTTGAATTAGATCTAGCAATTGATACACGCCAAGGTAAGGGCGTCTTGGCTAGAGTTGCAAGCAGCGTTACTTCAGCAGACTCGAACATCATGAATGTATCGATGGAAGATCGCTTCAAAGAAGATTCCGTAACCATCCGCTTTACGATCCAAGTCTATGATCGTCTGCATCTCTCAAAAGTGATGCGCAGTTTACGAGCCAACCCCGACGTTATGCGTGTGACCCGGACACGCGCAACATAAGCCAGCTTGGGCCTATAAATACTGAACGTCTATTATTTCAATTTCAGTAGGGCCGGTAGGTGTTTGAATAAAGACGCAGTCTCCGATGCGAGACTTAATTAAGGCTCTGGCTATAGGTGAGACCCAGCTGACATGGCCTTTATCCAGGTCAACCTCATCTACACCTACTATGGTGATGACAGTCTGCTTGTTTGCTTGAGAGCCCTCTAGGGCCGCATATGTCACCGTTGCTCCAAAGAAGACCTGTTCAGCGTCATTTTCTCCCGATTTTCGAGCGGAATTATCGACAACCACGGCAAATTCGAGGCGTTTATTGAGAAAGCGAATCCGCCTATCAATCTCTCTCAGACGCTTTTTTCCATAAATATAGTCGCCATTTTCAGACCGATCGCCATTGCTGGCGGCCCAGTGGACCACCTTGACAACCTCCGGTCTATCAAGGTTTAAGAGCTGTAGGAGCTCGGTCTTGATGCGCTCGTGACCTGCCGGTGTGATGTAGTTCTTCTCTTCCATGGCATAATTATGGCTGTTGCGGCTGTAGCTCAGCTGGATAGAGTACTTGGCTACGAACCAAGGGGTCGTGGGTTCAATTCCTGCCAGCCGCACCAACCCATATGAGGGCCTAGTTGAAAAACTGGGCCCTTTCTCTTTTTAGGCTTTTCTCAGTGCTTTCACAGAGATACCTTATAGTCTGCTTATGAGCCTTTCTGACACCATTTCTGCTGTTTCTGACGCCCCAGTGGCTGTTTGGTCACAGGTGGATGCTAACAACGCAAAAGTGCTTGTGAGTGGCAATGTCAACATCTATTCCTTGGGCGGTGTCTGGGCTCAAATCCGCGACTCTCAAGATGCATGGCTCAAGCAAGGCGATAGCAAAAGTAAGTCTCTCACTTTTGATGCATCGAAAGTCACTTTTCTAGATGGTGCTGGTATTGCATTTCTGATTGCGCTTGAAGAAGCACAAACAACCGCTGGCGCAAAGTTTGATGTTGCCGGCTTAGATTCCCGCTATGAACCGTTATTAGGTGAATTCAACCCGATCAGCAATTTATTTCCCGTGCCTGCTGTAAAACCCAAAAGAAGTTTTGTGGTGAGCACTGGTATGGCGACACAAAATTTAATTGATGATGCTGTCGGGCTAATTACTTTTACTGGACATCTCGTAGCGGATTTAGCTTGGTCTATTCGCTACCCTAATCAAGTTCGCTGGGGTGATTTTGTAAATGCCGCAGTGCAGGCAGGCATAGCGGCATTACCTATTGTTGGTTTAGTCGCGTTTTTGATTGGCGTTATTTTGTCTTTCCAGGCTGCTATTGGCATGCAGCAATTTGGCGCCGTATCCTTTGTTGGGCCTCTTGCTGCTTTGGGTATTGTGCGTGAAATGGGCCCGTTAATTACCGCTATCTTGTTAGCGGGTCGTTCCTCTGCAGCTTTTGCTGCGGAGATTGGCACAATGACTGTCAATAGCGAAGTAGATGCACTTGTATCTGGCGGCCTAAGCCCAATTCGTTTTCTAGTCGTGCCGCGTGTACTGGCAGGTATTTTAGTTGCGCCGATTTTGACATTGTTTGCCGATATCGTCAGCATCTTTTCCTCCATGCTAACGATGCTGATCTATGGCATTCCTTTTGTGAATTTCTATAACGGGATGCTCTCGGCTGTAGATATCGAAGATATTGCATCGGGTTTAATCAAGGCCACACTTTTTGGTGTCGTTGTCTCTGCAGTTGGATGCCTGCGCGGTATGCAAACGGGTAATGGTGCTGCTGCAGTTGGTATTTCTGCGACGCGAGCTGTAGTAAGCAGTATCGTTTTGATTGTGTTGGTTGACGGTATTTTTGCCTTCATTTCCTACAAGACAGGTTTCTGATGGATACGCCAGACAAATCTCCATACGCAATTGATGTTCAAAACCTCACAGTAGGTTATGGCTCTAACGTCCTGATGCAGAATCTAAATTTCTCAGTCAATTATGGGGAGATTTTTGTCATTCTGGGTGGTTCAGGTTGCGGTAAGTCTAGCTTGTTAAAAAATTTATTCGGCCTCTATCAGCCGCTGTCTGGTGATGTTCTGATTGAGGGGCGAAATATCACTACTGCAGTTGGGCCGGAGCGTCAGAAGATCATGACAAGCTTTGGTGTGATGTACCAACAGGGCGCTCTATTTGGTTCCATGAACTTGCTTGATAACGTTACCTTGTTTATGCAGGAATATACGCAACTAACACAAGCGCAAATGGATTTGTTGGCGCGCTGCAAGCTCGATTTGGTTGGGCTATTGCCGTACGAGTCATATATGCCCAGTGAGATCAGTGGGGGCATGCAAAAGAGGGCGGCGATTGCTAGGGCTATGGCGCTTGACCCCAAAATATTATTCTTAGATGAGCCATCGGCTGGCTTGGATCCCATTACCTCTGCTGACCTTGATAGCACAATTTTGGACCTATCTAAAAATTTGGGTATCACCTTTGTCATCGTATCCCATGAGCTTGCGAGCATCTATGCCATTGCTGACAAGGTAATCATGCTCGACAAAGGCGCTAAAGGAATCATCGCCGAGGGAGATCCCAAAGTATTGCGCGATACCAGTAAAGATCCACGGGTGCATCAATTCTTCAATCGTATTATGAGCAAGGACGCAGCATGAGTAATAACTCAAATCCCAATTATTTTCGCTTAGGCGTTTTTGTGCTTGCCGCAATTGGCGTACTGATTGCTGTGATTCTCATTTTTGGTGGAGGTAAATTCTTCCAAAAATCGTTCATGGTTGAGACCTATATTAAACAGTCTGTAACGGGCTTGGATGCTGGCGCGGCTGTTCGATTCCGCGGTGTCAAGATTGGTCAGGTAACGTCGATTGGCTTGTCTGGCGATATCTACGAAAGAGATTTACCTTTTCATGACCGTCGACAGTATGTTGTCGTCAGAATGCAGATTTTTGGTGACAAAGTAAATGAAGATCAAATTAGCGAGTTCGTAAAAAATAACTTACGGGCACGTGTGAAGTCGATGGGCATCACCGGTGTGAACTATGTGGAATTTGATTTTGTTGCCAATGCAGCCGCCACTCCGCCACTCCCTTTTGCTTGGAAGCCTGCGTACCCGGTAATTCCTTCACTACCAAATCAAGCTGATGAAATTATTTCTGGTATTCAAAAGTTAATTGGCGCTCTCAATGACATGAATATTGATGGCACTCAGAAGAAATTGGATGCTTTGCTGGGCAACCTTAATGTTCTGATGGCAGGCAATGGCAAAGATAACCAGGGAGTTATCGAATCTGTTAATCAATTGAACGTCATCATGGCCCGCATTAATAAGGCAACTGACAAAGAAGAGCTTGGTATTTTGATGCGTGAATTAGTGGCGGCAACCACTTCATTGCGTCAGACTATTACCAGCGTTCAGAGCGACACTGTGCTGACGATAGAAAATATCAAGCAGGCGAGCGAGAATTTAAATGAATTTAGTCGTATAGCAAGTCAATCGCCTTCAAGCCTTATTTGGAGTGAGCCACCCAAGAAAATTACACCGAATAGCGGCACCGGTCAGCCTGGAGCTCAAAAATGATGAAACGCATTTTATGTTCCTTTGTTGTCCTCGGTTTGGTGTCCTGTTCTTTGCCCACTAGACCACCAGTAGGGCCCACTACTTGGCTTGTTTCTCCAGATAGAACTACGGCACCGCGTCAAGCTCGCACAGATATTTGGTTAAAGATGGGTTCGGTTTCTGTTGCGCCACCTTTTGATGGCAGATCCTTGGTGTATCGAACAGGTGATCAACGTTATGAAAAAGATTTTTATAACGTCTACACCACCTTGCCTGCTGAAATGATTGGTAATGCTGAGCGTCAGTGGATGAATAAGGCAAACATTTTCTCTGCCACAGTAGGCCAGAGTAATAGCCTCTTCCCTTACTACTATTTACAAGCCACTGTCGAAGAGTTTTACGGCGATTATCGAAGTAAACCTGAGGCTGTAGTGAGTGTGGAATTTTTCCTAAGCGCCACTGGCGTTGGAAAAGTAAATCCCTTGATTGGTGCAAACCGCTATTCCAAGCGTATTGCACTCAAAGACAATACGCCCGAGGCTTTGGTCCTGGGTCAGCAAGAGGCCTTGGCTCAGATCTTGAATGAGTATGAGACGCAGCTCTATAAATATGCCGGAAATTTACCAAAACCATTAGGTCAGTAACTTTATGAAATTCACTTTAGTACGCCTCATCAACTGCATTGGCGCAACATTGCTTATTGCCGCAAGCTCCCTGACTGCGGTTCACGCAGATACATTCCCGAATAAACCTATTCGCTTAGTTGTTCCATTTGCGCCCGGCGGAAGCACGGACATCATTGCACGTGCTGTAGGCGATGCTTTGGGTCGTCAGTTGGGTCAACCGGTCATCGTCGAGAATAAAGCCGGTGGTGGTGGCTCTATTGGCGCATTAGAAGTGATGCGTTCCCCGAAGGACGGCTACACCATTGGTATGGCTACGGTTTCTACTACTGCAGCCAATCCAGCGATTAACCCAAAGATTGGCTATGATCCCGTGACGGACTTCACGGCCATCAGCAATATTGCTGCGACACCAAACATCATTGCGGTAAATCCATCATTCCCAGCAAAGGATTTCAAAACCTTTATGCAGGTTTTGAAATCTAATCCTGGAAAATATTCATATTCAAGCTCTGGTACTGGCGGTATTGGCCATTTGCAAACCGAACTCTTCAAGAGCTTGACTGGGGTTTTTATTGTGCACATTCCTTATCGTGGAGCTGGCCCTGCATTGGCCGATACAGTAGGTGGCCAGGTTTCCATGATCTTTGATAATTTGCCATCCTCTTTACCTTTCATTAAAGACGGTAAGCTTATGCCGATTGTTGTTGCAGCGCCCAAGCGTTTGGCTCAATTACCCAATGTACCTACTTTTGCTGAAGTTGGACTGGCGCCAGTAAATCGGATGGCGTACTACGGTCTTTTGGGTCCGGCAGGAATGCCAAAAGATGTTGTGGATAAATATACGGCTGCATTACAAAAGGTGGTAACTGATCCTGCGGTAAAGAAACGCATTGAAGATACTGGTTCCATCATCAATGTGAATGGTTCAGAAGCATTTGCAAAAGAAATTAAGGCTGAGTACACGGTTTACAAAGAAGTCGTTGCCAAGCAAAAATTACAGTTAGATTAAGAATATAAAAATCAGTTTTTGGAGATAAGATGGATTTAGGATTAAAAGGGAAGGTCGCACTAGTGCTGGCCTCTAGCCGTGGCTTAGGTCAGGCAATGGCAGTGTCATTGGCTAAAGAGGGTGTAAAGGTAGCCGTTACCGGAAGAAATCCCGACGGCCTTAGGGAGTCGGTAAAGTTAATAGAGGCTGCAGGTGGGCAGGCTTTGGCGCTCAATTGGGATTTATCGGATTCTTCTGTTATTGATGACTTGGTCTCAAAAGTGGAGAAAGAGCTTGGACCAATCGATATCCTGATTAATAACACGGGTGGACCGCCCCCAACCCCAGCTGCTGGCCAAGACCCAGCTCTCTGGCAGAAGAGTTTTAACGATATGGTGTTATCGCTTATTGCGATTACAGATCGAATATTGCCTGGTATGCGCCAACGCAAGTGGGGTCGCATTATTACCAGCACCACCTCAGGTGCAATTGCACCTATTAAAAATTTAGCAATTTCTAATACCCTCCGTGCAGCATTGCTTGGGTGGTCTAAAACATTAGCTGCAGAAGTTGCTGCTGAAGGAATTACAGTCAATATCATCATGCCTGGTAGGGTTGCAACAGATCGCCTGCGCCAGTTGGATGAAGCGCGCGCAAAGCGTGAGGGCACTAGCTATGAAGATGTAGTTAAGGCCAGCTTAAGACAAATTCCGATGGGTAGATATGGTGACCCTAAAGAGTACGGCGATGCCGCTGCTTTTTTAGCTAGTCAAAACGCATCTTTCATTACGGGTACTGTCATGCGTATTGATGGCGGACAAATTCAGGCAATTTGATTACATCTTTTCTTCGTTTCTTCGGTGGTTTAAGGCGCGATCTGCGTTCAAGCGAATTAGCTTGGCTTTTTATTGCATTAACACTTTCAGTAACAGCGCTGTCTAGCGTTAGCTTTTTGGCTGATCGAATGCAAAGAGCGTTTGCTTTCGATGCCCGCCAACTTTTAGCATCAGATTTGCTGATAGTTTCTGATCAGCCTTTACCCAATCTATATGTAGACGAGGCCAAGAGTAGGGGGTTGCAGTTTGCACAGACCATCGTGTTTCCAAGCATGGCAACCGTAGGTTCCCACAGTAAGCTAGCTTCACTTAAGGCTGTAAGCCCTCAATATCCACTGCGTGGGGCTTTGCGGGTTCAGTCCAATTCCCAAGGCAATGGTGTGACTACCGGGCCTGATCAAGGATTTGTTTGGGTAGATCCTGCTATGTTGGCGAGCCTGCATGCAAATGAAGGTGACTCCATTTGGCTTGGTAAAAAAAGTTTTGTGATTGGTGGAATTCTGGAGCGCGAATTAGATCGTGGCGCTGGTTTTATGAACTTTGCGCCTCGTGTCATGATGTCGCTCGCTGATTTAAGTGATACAGGCCTTATTGGCCTTGGTAGCCGGGTGACTTACCGCCTTCTTTTGGCTGGAGCTGATGAGCAAATTAAAGCTTATGGTTCTTGGGCCAATCAATCTATTGAAAAAGAAGGCCTCAAGGGTATTCGTATTGAAACCCTGGAGAACGCACAGCCCGTGATGCGTAAAACATTAGAGCGGGCAGATCGATTCCTCTCTTTAATTGCATTACTAACTGCGATGGTAGCTGCCGTAGCTATTGCTTTGTCTGCTCACCGATATACGCGCAAACAGGCGGATGCATGCGCTGTTCTGAAATGCCTTGGGGCTAGTTCCGGCATGATTATCAGACGAGAAGGGCAGACGCTTTTGGGGCTTGGCATTATTGCAGCACTTTTAGGCTCTTTCTTAGGTTATCTGGGTCAGCATGTTTTAACTCTCCTTTTGGGAAATTTAGTATTAACAGACTTACCATTCATATCTTTTTGGCCTGTGCTCTGGAGTGTGCTGGTGGCTTGGTTTTTATTGTTTGGTTTTGCAGGCCCAGCAATATTTAGTTTGGTGAGGGTTTCGCCAATTCGATTGATCAGAAAAGAATTTGATGGTGTGGGTGTCTCTACTATTTGGACAGCATTATCTGGGTTGGTGGCAGCGGTGATCTTGATCATGCTTGCGGCGCGCGATTGGAAGCTAGCGATGTGGACAAGTCTGAGTTTTGGTGTTGCCATCATAGTTTTTGCCTTTGTATCTTGGGGAATTTTGAGACTTCTTTGCAAGATACGTACTCAAGGTTTTGTCCTAGGATTTGTCATTCTTGCTCAGGGGCGAAGGACAGGTCTAGCGGTTGTGCAAATTACAGCCCTCGGCATTGCATTGATGGCCTTGTTATTGGTGTTGCTCTTGCGGGCTGATTTCTTAAGCGCCTGGCAGGGAAATGTACCTAGCGATGCTCCTAATCGTTTCATGATTAATGTTCAAGGCGATCAAAAGGAGGGGCTTACAGATTCCCTAAAGAATGCAGGGGTTTCAGTGCCACAGTTTTATCCAATGGTGCGGGGACGTTTGATTGAAGTCAATGGCAAAGACATCACACCCAATGACTATTCAGAAGAAAATGCTAAGCGTTTAATCGATCGAGAGTTCAATCTATCCTATACCGATCAATTGCCACTAGGTAATCAAATTCTTTCGGGTAAGTGGATTGAAGGTGATGCACCACAGATTTCCATGGAAACTGGCATCGCTAAAACTCTGAAATTGAAATTGGGAGATCAGTTGGCTTTTGAGGTTGCCGGAGAAAAAATAATTGCCCCGATTACCTCGATGCGTAAGTTGGACTGGGGTTCTATGCGAGTAAACTTTTTTGTCATCATGCCTCCCGCTCAGTTGCAATCATTACCGCAATCTTGGATTACCTCTTATTACCAGACACCTAAACAAGAGTCTCTAGATTTTGAATTGAGTCAGGCTTATCCCAATTTAACTATCGTCGATGTTTCAGCTTCCCTGCAGCAAATACAGGATGTGCTCAATAAGCTATCTTCAGTATTGGGCTTACTCTTGGCCTTTACGATTGCAGCGGCTTTCTTGGTTTTAATGTCAGCGATAGCGGCCACCCAAGATGAGCGCTTTAAAAATGCAGCTCTATTAAAAGCTTTGGGAGCCTCGCGTCATACCCTGGCCAAGATTGCGAATATCGAGTTAGCGATGATCGGTTTGGTAGCGGGATTGCTTGCAGGTCTAGCTTCTGGTGCCGCTGCTTGGGGTTTGGGATATTTCGTTATGGAGATTCCATTTAATGCCTTTGGAGAGGCTTTATTAATGGGTATCGTATTTGGAATTAGCGCTTGCCTTGCTTCTGGTTACCGCTTTCAGAGAAGAATTCAGAAAGCGACTGCAGTGGAATGTCTACGAGAGGCTTAAGACGCAGTTCTTAATTGAGGGTAACGAGGTTTTTTGGGAGCTCAACCAATCGTGTGCTGGCCAAACGGTCTGGAAGGCTTTGTCTATATAGAAAACTCTGACGATCTAAATAGATACTGAGTGGCCAAATTAACAAAGCTACGGTAAATAGCATTTCAATGATTTGCCATTTCTCCAAATGAAAAACCCATTGCAAGAGTATGCAAGGTATCAGCCAGAGTGAGCCAAAGACATAGCGCCAAAAAGCCTGGCGTTTGGTGAGATTGAAGCCGCCACGTCCAATCATGCGAACGCGCCATGTTTGCATGGCCAGAGTTTGACCAGACTTGGTCCAGTACCAAACAAAATAAATTCCCAGAACAGCGTAGACATATAAAAATGTTAGCCAACTCGGTAGTGAGATACCAAACAATATTCCCAGGCCGAGATTGGGCACCAGGAAAGTAAACGCAATAACACCAAGCAATACAAGCTGCTCATAGAGGCAGCATGACACGCGTCGCCAAAATTGAGGTGAGGGTAATGCGTCTAATTCAGCAGGAGTCATGCGACTGCTTAGTAAGGGGAGTTGGATTCTGCATTTGATCCAGCGCCTTCTGCTGGCGCAGTTACGCTCGGAGCTATAACCGCAGCAGGGAGAGCAGCCTTGGTCGAAATGGGGTGCTGTTGCAATGTTGGGGCATTAGCTGCGGTAGGTTTTTTCTTCATTTCAGAATCAGCCAACTTCTTCTTTTGCTCATCGCTCAGTTTTTGGTACGCATACCAAGCCTCTGCTTTTTTCTCGGCAGGGAATTTAAGACTAGTGAGGTAATTTTCGCGAGCAATGCGACGATCTTTCTGCGAAAGATTTGACCAGCTGGTCATGCGGGACTGAAGGCGCTCTTGATCTTGTGCGCTCATCTTAGGATAAATATTGGCAACCTGAATCCATTTCCTTCGGCTGTCAGGCAACATGTAATCCCAATCACTTTCAAGCGGCGCAAGAATTTGCTGTTGGCCCGGCTTTAAACCCTCCCAAGTACCATCTGGTTTTTTTTCAGGAATGGCCGTAGCTTTTCCGTGAGGAGCGCTTGGTACTCCTTGCGCTATAGCTTGACCAGTGTGAGTGACACAGAAAAATGCCACTAGCACTACGCTGCAAACTTGAAGTGTTCTAGTTGTCAGTGACATCAAGCGGGTCAAAATTATTTGCTGCGTACCAAGTCAGATGCGCTGTCAGATTCAGAGAGTGGCCCGTTTTTAAGGAAGGCCATGAACCCGCTGTCTGCATATGCATCAGGAGGAACATCATCAGATAGGAGGGCGGCATCCACTTCGGCGATGTCATTAATTCGAGAATCATCTTGCCACTGGGCGATGCCAATCAGGCCAAAAACAAGCACGATGAGAGGCGCAATCCAGCCAGCGGTATCCCAAAGACCATTGGAACCAGATGTCCAGTTACGTGCTGTCCCAGCCAAAACTTGCTTCTGAAGGCGGACCTTTTCAGGCTTTCTGAGGGAAAGAGCCTTCATACGCGCGGCATATAAGCGATCTTTCACATTCTTGGGAATGCTCTGAGCACCTTGACGAAGCAGGGCAGCACTAGCCCGGCCAAATTGGTCGACTTGGTTCTGGGTAAGTTGTTCATCAACGTGTTTCACAGCGTAATTCCTTTTAATTTCAATGCTTTAGCTAAAGATTGGGTGGCTCTAGAACAATGGGTTTTGACGCTACCTTCACTACAACTCATCGCTTTGGCCGTCTCAGTAATGCTTAGCTCATCCCAATAACGCATTAGGAAGGCTTCTCGTTGACGTACAGGTAATTTAGATATTTCTGACTCCAAAGCCTGTAAAAGCTGACTTTTTTCTAGCTTTTGAGCCCCGTCTTGGTGAATTTCACTGTCATCAGGGGCTGAAAGGGACTCCAAAGGGTCAAAATCATCGCCCTCATCGGCCTTTTTGCCCATATTGGAAAACAAGGTGACCCAGGTATTTCTAACCTTTTGCCTTCTAAACCAATCGTGGATCCGATTTTGCAGAATTCTGGTGAATACTAGGGGTAGCTCTCCTGCAGGCCTATCCCCATATTTTTCAGCCAATTTAATCATCGCATCTTGAACGATATCTAAGGCGGCATCGTCGTCGCGCACGGCATATACCGCCTGCTTAAAAGCGCGCTGCTCGACACTACTCAGAAAGTCAGATAGTTCTTGGGCTGATGCCATGCAATGGATTAGACCTGAATCTGTAAGAATTGAGTCATTTTAGGGGATTGCTATAGAATATAGGGCTTACTACCTAGAATCTCATTCAAGAAGTGGTTTTTTCCGGTAGCAGCGCCGTTCGAACTC
>CANBSM010000006.1 GCA_947372155.1 Burkholderiaceae bacterium | reverse complement strand
GCCTTAATCTTTTCTTCCGCACGAACCATGTGGGTGGCGTAGTGACCCTCATAAAAAGCGTAAACAGGACCATGCCAAGCATGAAGTGCCTCAAGATCCAGACCTTTAAAACGCACTCCGGGCAGAAAAATCTCTTCAAAAACAATGGGTTTACCTGCGAAACTCTGAACCCGATCAATATGAATGATGGGGTCTCCTGCCTTTAATTTAAGCAAATTGGCTATGTATGCCGTTGCTTTAGTCGTTTCACAAGACAGAAATTGATTAGTGAGGTGGAACTTTTCACCAGAATCGGGGGCTAAACGTAAAAAACGATATTGCCAATCGTCTTCTTGATGGGTGGCGACGAAGGTGCCTTTGCCCTGCCGTCGAACTAGTAGATTTTGAGCCGCAAGCTCATCAATGGCCTTACGAACGGTACCCTGACTGACGGCATAACGGGCGGCAAGCTCCATTTCGCTGGGAATAGCCATTCCCGGAAGCCATTCCGAGGCTTGCAAACTAGCCAAAATCATCGCCTTAATCTGTTCATACAGAGGGCTAAATGAGGCAACAGGCAAATTCACATCAGACAAATTAGCTCCAGGCCGTGTCAATTGGATAAAATTCTTAATAATTCTAGTCTTATATAAGACATCATTGACAGTGTAAAGCTAAAGTCCCTACACTTGAATGGATAATAGAAAAGTTTTCTTTATTTAACTCACTTAACCTTCCTTTGGAGTTCTCAGTAATGGCAAAAGCCCCAATGCGTGTCGCCGTAACCGGCGCAGCCGGTCAAATCGGATATTCCCTTCTATTCCGCATCGCCAATGGCGACCTTTTGGGCAAAGATCAGCCCGTCATCCTGCAATTACTTGAGATTCCTGATGAAAAAGCTCAAAAAGCGTTAACTGGCGTGATGATGGAGCTGGAAGACTGTGCATTCCCACTGTTGGCAGGCATGACAGCGCACTCAGATCCAATGACTGCTTTTAAAGATATCGACGTTGCCCTCTTAGTTGGCGCACGTCCACGCGGACCCGGCATGGAGCGCAAAGATTTACTCTCCGCTAACGCGCAAATTTTCACAGCTCAAGGCAAGGCACTCAATGCAGTTGCTAAGAAGACTGTAAAAGTATTGGTTGTTGGTAACCCAGCAAATACTAATGCGTACATCGCCATGAAATCTGCTCCAGATATTCCTGCGAAAAACTTCACAGCAATGTTGCGCCTCGATCACAACCGCGCCCTCTCACAATTGGCTAGCAAGTTGAACAAGCCGGTTGCTGATATTGAGAAATTGGTTGTTTGGGGTAACCACAGCCCAACAATGTACCCAGACTATCGCTTTGCAACAATCGATGGCAAGTCAGTAAAAGATTCCATCAACGATGCAGCATGGAACAAAGATGTATTTATTCCTACTGTTGGTAAACGTGGTGCAGCCATCATTGAAGCGCGCGGCCTTTCTTCAGCGGCTTCTGCAGCAAATGCAGCGATTGATCATATTCATGATTGGGTTCTCGGCACTAACGGTAAGTGGGTAACGATGGGCATTCCTTCTAAAGGCGAATACGACATTCCAGCCGAAGTCATTTATGGCTTCCCAGTGGTTTGCGAAAACGGTGAATACAAAATGATCGAAGGCTTAGAGATCGATGCATTCTCCCGTGAGCGTATGACCCACACCTTGAATGAATTACTCGAAGAGCAGGCTGGCGTTAAGCACTTGCTCTCATAAGGAAAACTAGATGAAGAAAAATCTTCTCGCCATTAGCTTTGCAGTTGCCAGCCTTTTAGGTGCTGCAAACGCTAGCGCCAATGAAGAAGTATTTACTTGGACTTGCCAGGAAAGCAAGCAGTTCAAAACTGCTGGCACCACTGAAAAGGTTCGCTTAACTTGGGAATCCAAAACCTATGATTTGGATCGTCAAACTTCATTGCCGGGCAGCCTTCGTTACAAAAATACCAACTCTGGTTACGACCTAGTGGTATTGGGTAACAAAGCAATGTTATTTAACATAAAAGCAGGTGTACGGCTTGCCGATTTCTGCCAAACAGCAGAGATGAAATCTGGTAAGTTGCCACATTTGTTTGCTGGCGCGGAACCATTCGTGCAGAATTAATTTCTTACACTGCATCAAATAAAAAAGCCGAGATTTCTCGGCTTTTTTATTGCTTCGTGTTTCTTTTGTTTCTTTGTTTTATCTAGTGGAACAAAGGTTGCTGTGATGGCGCATCATCTGGCATTTCAGCATGCACCGCCTCACCCGAGCGATCCGGAAATAAAGGCGCTCCGCAGTCATCACAGAGCTCTGGATCAAATAACATCGCATGCCGGAATACATCCTCTACCCCTGCGTCATGCAATGCATCACAAATCTTCTTAATCGGACTCTCATCATCAGACAGATCATTCAAAGCGTCAGTTGCCACGCTTTCTCGGTCATATAACGGCCAGATCACCCCATACATCACATCAGATGAACCTTTTACGCTGAAAGAAATTCGATACTCATCTGCCTGCTCTTCACCAAAGGCCCCAACCACACAAGATAAGCCAGCCGGGAGAATACCGAGAGTGCTCTCTAAGAAATTGACTGCTGCGCGGATGCTCAAAGGACGAACATGCTTATCTGCTAAGCGGCAGTTTGTGAAATACGCCTCTGGCAAGAGCAGCTCAAACTCACAACCGGGTAGCAAGGAAGCAATCGGTTCTTGCATGGCATTTTGCCAACCAATCAAGCTCACGCCCCGCTCTTGACGGGCCGGCGGCTCTGCCTGCCAGCGGAAAATTGGAGAACCACTCGGCGCACTTAAGGCGGCAATAATAAAGCGTGGATCTGCCAATACGGCAATGGTTTCCGACATATTTCGCAGCTCAAGCTTGACTTCTTTTCCAGAGATAGCGGCAGTTGCTAAAGCCTCCGTCAAGACGCGTGTTTGACAATGCGAATGCGGCATTTGATCAATACTGTAAAGCCAAGGAACGATGGCTAAACGCGTATCCGTTGAAGCAATTGCGCTATGTAAAGCCTGTGCAGTTGACTCAATGATATTGACTGGCAATGGTCCCGATGGAATCTGGTAACGAGTATGAGCGACGATAGGCATTGCTAATAACAGTACATCCCACTCCTGCCCTTCATGCTCAATCTTCAATGACTCAGCCAATGTTTCTGCAATATCAGCAAGCACCTCAAAGGCAACTGTATTGATGCGAAAGGTTTGATCCAGGGCGGCATCAATCACATTTTGATTTTGACTTTTGAGCAGACGCATTAAACGCACATTCAAACGCTCCTCCCAAAAGCGATCCTCAACCTGACTACCGGAAGCGGCCAAGGAAATAGCGTCAGCCACCAACTTCTCCACTTCTGGAGAATTACGTTGTGATGCCTTGGTGCGGTGCACGGCCATTATTTTCTTTCTGCCCTTCTAAATACAGGCTTATCTGCTTTTGATTCAGCAGCATAGTACTTATAACCATCCAAGTTAAAGCCTTTTAAATCCAATGGATCAGTAATGCGGTTCTCGACTACATAGCGGGCCATTAAGCCACGGGCCCGTTTGGCATAAAAAGAAATGATCTTGTACTTGCCATCCTTGGCATCCTGGAAAACCGGCGATATCACAGGGCAATCCAACTCTTTAGGCTGGAGTACCTTGAAATACTCCTCTGAAGCCAGGTTAAGTAGTGCTGGCTTCTTTTGCTTTTCCAGAACCTTCTTAATGGAGTCAGTTACGCGACTTCCCCAAAATGCATAGAGATCCTTACCTCTGGCATTTTTGAATCCAGTGCCCATCTCCAGACGGTAGGGCTGCATTAAATCCAAGGGCTTTAGCGCACCATAAAGTCCAGACAAAATCCGCAGATGGTCTTGCGCAAACTGAACAGACTTCGCATCTAGGGTTTTGACGTCAAACCCATCGTAGACGTCGCCATCAAACGCATAGATTGCTGGCTTACTATTTTCTTCTGTGAATTTCTTGGACCAATCCCGATAGCGGCCGACATTCAGAACGGCTAACTGATCGGATAAACCCATCAATTTGGCAAGATCCTGCGGCGCCAGTTTCTTGAGATCGGCAATGAGCTTGGCAGATTCTGAGACAAACTCGGGCAAAGTCGCTGCCTTGACCTTGACGGGGGTCTTGTAATCCAAGGATTTAGCAGGTGAAAGAACGATCAGCATGGCACAATTTGTTAATGTATTTTTACCATTCTAGCGACTACCGGATATATCCGCTGTAAAAGACCAATCATCGCCCCTGCTTTCATGAACCCCTTAGAGACCCCCTCTTTTCCAAGTCGCCTACCAAAGGTTGGAACTACCATCTTTACGGTAATGTCTGCCCTTGCAGCAGAGCATCAAGCGATAAATCTTGGACAGGGTTTTCCGGACTTCCCATGCGATCGAAAACTGATTGCTGATGTGAATGCCGCAATGCTGGCAGATCACAATCAGTATCCCCCCATGGCTGGAGTTGCCCAGCTTCGCAATGGCATTAGCAAAAAGATCAACAATTTATATAGCCACCACTACGACCCCGATACTGAAATCACTGTGACGGCTGGTGGCACACAAGCTATTTTTACGACGATACTCTCTTGCGTTAGCCCTGGTGATGAGGTCATCATCATCGAGCCCGCTTTTGACTGCTACCGTCCCGCAATAGATTTGGCTGGAGGTCAAACGATTGCAATTGCATTGCAGGTTGTGCGTAATGAGTTTGGGCAAGCTGATTCATATCAGATTCCGTGGGATGCATTAGCAAATGCAATCAATCCTAAAACGCGACTTATTTTAATTAACACCCCTCACAATCCGACCGGCATGGTTTGGAATAAACCTGACCTTGATCGCCTAGCAGGATTAGTTCGCAATACTTCGGCACTCATTCTGAGCGACGAAGTGTATGAACACATGGTCTATGACGGCGCCAAGCATCATAGCGTTTCCTCTCATCCAGAGCTAGCAGCTAGGAGCTTTCTAGTTTCTAGCTTTGGCAAGACCTATCACGTCACCGGTTGGAAAGTAGGCTACGTGGCCGCACCATCTACGCTGACACAAGAGTTCCGCAAGGTACACCAGTTCAATGTGTTTGCTGTCAATACACCAATGCAATACGGCTTAGCCACTTATCTCACAGATGAAAAACATTATTTAAATCTATCTGCCTTTTATCAAGCAAAGCGAGATTTTTTTAGAGCGGGATTAAGTGAGACTAAATTCAAATTGCTGCCTGCTCTCGGTAGCTATTTTCAATGCGTCGATTACTCCGCACTAGGAATCCCTCAGGCTAAATTGAATGAGGCTGATTTTTGTAAATGGCTTACTAGTGAAGTTGGGGTAGCCGCTATTCCAGTTTCTGCGTTTTATGAACAACCCACCGAGTCTGGTGTCATTCGTTTTTGTTTTGCAAAGCAAGAGCAGACTCTCGCCAATGCGTTACAGCGCTTACAAAATTTATAGAGGATAAGATGGCAAAACCAAAATCAACCAAGGTAATTGATGTTTACAGTTGGCCAACCCCAAATGGCCATAAGGTGCACATCATGCTTGAAGAATGTGGCTATCGCCTCGGTCGCGACTGGATTGCCCACCCGATTGATATTGGTGCTGGCGATCAATTTACTCCTAAGTTCCTCAAGATTAGCCCTAACAATAAGATTCCAGCGATAGTTGACCCGGATGGTCCAGACGGCAAACCCATCAATGTCTTTGAATCTGGCGCCATTCTGCTTTATTTGGCCGGCAAGACTGGCAAGTTTTTGCCACAAAGCACCCGCGGCAAGTACGAGGTGCTGCAGTGGCTCATGTTCCAAATGGGTGGTCTTGGACCCATGCTTGGGCAAAACCACCACTTTCGACTCTATGCTCCTGAGAAAATTGACTACGCCATCAATCGTTATACCAACGAAGCCAAACGCATCTACGGCGTATTAGATGGTCAATTGAAAGATAATCCTTATATTGCTGGTAAGTCCTACTCTATTGCCGATATTGCGATTTATCCATGGACGCGTAATTGGAAAAATCAAGGCATTGAAATCAATGATTACCCGCATTTCAAAAAATGGTTTGAAAAGATTGGTGCACGGCCTGCAGTACAACGTGGTTGCGAAGTATTAACGGCATTACGCAAACCCTTGCACGATGACAAGGCTAGAGAGCAGTTATTTGGTTCCACCCAGTATCAAAAGAGGAAATAAGATGAGTATTCAATCAGTAGGCATCATTGGTGCAGGCACGATGGGCAATGGAATAGCGCAGGTGTGTGCTGTTGCTGGCATTGATGTCGTGATGGTTGATATTAACGAGGCAGCGGTGCAACGTGGTCTAGAACACATTGGTAAAAGTCTTGATCGGCTTGTTAAAAAAGAAACGCTAACTGTTGAGGCAAAGGAAGCTACGCTCAAACGCATCAAAGTAAGCACTTCTTACACTGACCTCAAAGGTTTAGGATTAGTGATTGAAGCAGCAACGGAGAACCAAGCAATTAAAGAAAAGATTCTCAAGCAAGTAGATGAGATTGTGAGCAAAGACACCATCATTGCCACCAATACCTCCTCGCTATCCATTACCAAACTCGCAGCACTTGACTCAAACCCTGCCCGTTTTATTGGCATGCATTTCTTTAACCCGCCACCCCTAATGGCCTTAGTAGAAGTGATTCGTGGCTTACAAACCAGCGATGCCACACATGCTGCCATTATTGAGATGGCAAAGCTCGTTGGCAAAGAGCCGATTACCGTTAAAAACTCACCAGGCTTTGTAGTAAACCGCATTTTATTGCCAATGATTAACGAGGCTTTCTTTGTTTTATCGGAGGGACTTGCTAGCCCAGAAGATATTGATGCCGGCATGAAATTGGGTTGCAATCAGCCTATTGGTCCACTAGCTTTAGCAGACCTTATTGGATTGGATACATGCTTAGCAGTCATGGAAGTGTATTTTGAAAACTTCAGCGACTCTAAATATCGTCCCTGCCCACTCCTGCGTGAAATGGTTGCCGCCGGATATCTCGGCCGCAAAACAGGTCGCGGCGTATATACCTACGATAAATAATTTCTTCATCCTTCATTAACAAAATATCTCCCATCGTGAATCCCATTCCTCCCTTAGTACGTAAACTTGGCTATGCTGGTCTTATTCCATTTATTGGACTAGCATTAATGGTTCAGCTTGCTCCGACCCCAATGAATTACTTAAGCGCTGAATCTCTTGCAGGTTATGGCGCAGTGATTACCTCCTTTATGGGGGCATTGCATTGGGGTGCCAATCTGCATTTATTAGGCAAAGCACCTGCCGGCGACCGCTGGGAAGACCGTAATGCGTGGATTTGGGGCGTTATCCCCGCTTTAGTTGCTTGGGTAGCGCTGCATATTTATATTCCGGTGGGCTTACTGATCTTGGCTTCTACGTTGATCATTCAACGCAACATTGATCAGAATACGTATCAATATTATTTTGCCGATGAAGCAGCCCGCACTGCCTTCATGACCATGCGTAACCGTCTGACCTATGTTGCTGCCGCGTGCCTTACCTGGGCATCCTTAGTCATTCTCTTTATTCAAGCATGATGCAATGAGCAGTCTTTTTGATAGCGCGCCGCCGCCACCATTAGCGGAAGCACTGCGTCCAAAAACGATTGAAGAGGTCATTGGACAAGCGCATTTATTGGCAAGTGGTAAACCACTCAATTTAGCATTCGCATCCGGCAAGCCTCACTCGATGATCTTGTGGGGGCCTCCAGGTGTTGGTAAGACTACCCTAGCGCGTCTCTCCGCAAAGGCATTTGATCGTGAGTTCATTGCGATCTCTGCAGTACTAGCGGGCGTTAAAGAAATCCGGGAATCGATAGAGCAAGCCCAACAAAATATGGCTCAATACGGTAAGCAAACAATTTTGTTTGTCGACGAGATCCATCGCTTTAATAAAAGCCAGCAAGATGCACTGCTACCCCATGTAGAGTCAGGCTTATTTACTTTTATCGGTGCCACTACCGAAAACCCATCCTTTGAAGTGAACTCAGCACTCTTATCGCGTGCTCAGGTGTATGTTCTCAAATCGCTTTTGGCGAGCGAGCTTCGCATACTCTTTGACCGTGCCCATCAACATGCGATGCCCGATGTGCAATTTGAATCTACAGCTATTGATACTCTCATATCCAATGCCGATGGGGATGCGCGACGCCTTCTCAATTTGGTGGAGCAAGTACGTAATGCGGTCCTTACGCCAAATGCGGAAGTAAAAATCGTTGATCAGCAATTTATTGAAAACGCACTCAGTGCTCAAGCGCGGCGTTTCGATAAGGGTGGCGATCACTTCTATGACCAAATATCAGCGCTACATAAATCTGTTCGCGGATCAGATCCTGATGCAGCTTTGTATTGGTTTTGCCGCATGCTCGATGGCGGTGCTGACCCCCGTTACTTAGCTAGACGCATTATTCGCATGGCCTGGGAAGATATTGGCCTGGCCGATCCAAGGGCAATGCAATTAGCGAACGATGCAGCGCAGACCTTTGAAAGACTGGGCTCACCGGAAGGTGAGCTTGCACTCGGGCAAGCGGTGGTTTATCTGGCCGTAGCCTCTAAGAGTAATGCTAGTTACAACGCTTTTAATGCTGCTCGGGCCTACGTCGCAAATGATCAGTCCAAGCCCGTTCCCAATCACCTGCGCAACGCACCCACTAAATTGATGAAAGAGCTTGGTCATGGCAAAGAGTATCGTTATGCCCATGATGAACCGCACGGCTATGCCGCTGGTGAATCCTATCTACCAGAGGGTATGAAAGAGCCGCATTGGTATGTACCAGTTGAACGCGGACTTGAGGCGCAGATTAAAGAAAAGCTAGCGTTCTTGAAAACGCTCGATGAAGAGTACAAGAAGAAATAAGGCGATATGAGTACAAAGATTGCGGCTACTTTTTATTACGATATTGTTTCGCCGTTTGCTTATCTGTACATAAAGCAAAGACAGCGCCTTGAAAGCAAGTTAGATATCAAACCTATTCCTATTCTGCTGGGAGGCCTACTCAGAGCTTCTGAAAACAAGGGTCCAGGAGAAGTTGCTGCCAAACGCCCGCACACCTATCAGTTTTGCGTGTGGCAGGCGGAGAAGTTAGGAATTCCTTTTCGCTTTCCAGAACATCACCCCTTTATGACGGTTGCTGCACAACGTCTTCTCGTTGAACAGAGTGCCGATTGGGCGATGGTTGAGCGCGCTTTTGATTATGTTTGGGTAGAAGGCAAGGATCCGAATCTATCTTGGCCAGAATTTTGCACTTACTTAGGTTTGTCGGCTGATACGCTCAAACCTGAAAGCCCAGAAGTGAAAGCTAAGCTAATTGCCAATACCAATCAAGCAAAGGCCGATGGTGCTTTTGGGGTGCCTGCCCTCATAGTGGCTCAACACTGCTTTTGGGGTGTCGATACCATAGACTGGGTTCTGGACTACCTAGCGAGACCTAGTATGTTTGAGGAGGCTTCGTATGCTTATGCCGGGAATGTTCCTAATGGGCTCATTTAGCCCTCCAGTGGTATTGGGCAATACAATCAACACAACCGATTTTTATCTTGTTTAAGGAGTTCTTATGCGTAAGCTATTTGCCGCCCTTGTTGTTGCTGTTTCTTGTTTTGCTAGTCAAGCAGCATTTGCAGGCCCTAAGGTTGAATTCAAAACCACCATGGGTGATTTTGTTGTAGAGCTCGATGATGTAAAAGCACCCAAGACAACTGCTAACTTTTTGAATTACGTTAAAAGCGGTTTCTATAACGGCACCATCTTTCATCGCGTGATTGATGGCTTCATGATTCAGGGTGGCGGCTTTACTGCAGACTTAAACCAGAAACAAACTAATGCCCCTGTAGTCTCTGAAGCGCAGAACGGACTTAAGAACAATGTGTATACGATTGCAATGGCTCGGACATCCGATCCCGACTCTGCAACTGCACAGTTTTTTATTAACGTAAAAGACAATGCTGCCCTAGACTACCCTAACGCCATGGGTAACGGCTATACCGTTTTTGGCAAAGTAATTTCTGGGACACAAACTATTGATGCAATTCGCAAAGTTCCAACCATGGTTGCACCTGCTCCGCGTATGGGCAGAATGGCCGATGTTCCAACTAAGACTGTCACCATCGAATCCGCTACGATTCTGAAGTAAAGAGAACTTACTAGGTAAGCCGCGATGATTTTGCTCGATGACGCGCAAAGCACAGCGGCCTCACCTACCAGTCGCCTTTATGAAAATGCGCTTCACTACTGGCGCATTCTTCCCAGTGGTAATAACGCTCTAGATTTAGCCGCTACCCAGAAGTGTCTTGCTGACATAGCTACCGCCCTCGCCAGAGGGGAATTTGTCGTTTCAGCTTTCGCTTATGAGCTGGGCAGATCCATTCATGGGCTGCCTGGGCGATTGGGTCACCAAGACAATATCCACCCACTGATCGAGGCTTGGTCTTTTGCGGACTTCAAAAAACTCTCCAAGCAAGACGTTGATTTCTGCATTACCCAAAAACTAACGCTGCTCGACCCTCCTCAAAGAGAGGCTGGGGTAATGGCCATTCAAGAATCCTTGACCGAGCAGAAATTTTCCAGCGATATTGCTGCCATTCAAGAATATATTCGTAGTGGTGACACCTATCAGATCAACCACACCTACCGCATTAAAGGCAAGACTTATGGCGCGCCGCTGGCCCTATACAAGCGCTTAAGAGATCGTCAGCCCGGGAGATTTGGCGCCTATATAGAACATGAAGATTACTTTTTGTTATCGCAATCACCAGAGCTATTTATTTCGCGCGATGGCGATACTTTAAAAGCAATGCCGATGAAAGGCACTGCTAGCGCTTTGTCTGCGGTGGCGAGCGCCCTCTCAGATGACCCAAAGAATCAAGCAGAGAATGTCATGATTGTTGACTTGCTCCGTAATGATCTCAGCCGTATTTCTTTACCGGGAACGGTAAGCGTTCCCAATTTATTTGCAGTAGCAAGACATGGCGATGTATTGCAAATGACATCTACTGTAGAGGGGCAAATCAAGCCTGAAACCTCTTTGTTTGATATTTTCAAAGCGGTATTTCCATGTGGTTCCGTGACAGGGGCTCCTAAAAAACGCAGCATGGAAATTATTCAAGAACTTGAGCCCGAAGATCGTGGATATTATTGTGGCGCTTTAGGTTGGCTTGACCCCAATGGCAATTTTGCCTTTAGCGTCCCCATTCGAACTGTAGAGATTCATCAAAATGAAAAGTCTCATGCATCACATTTCACTCTGGGAATTGGGGCTGGTATTACCAATGATTCTGATGCCGCCCAGGAATGGCAAGAATGCCGCATTAAAGCCGCATTCCTCATGGATCTACCGAGTGCTACTGGCTTATTTGAAACTATTGCGATCACTAAAGGTCAGGTGACGCGCTTACGTGAGCACCTAAGCCGAATGCACACCTCTGCCCTGAGCTTACGAATTCCTTTTGAGATTGAGCTTGCCCACAATTTAATTACAAATACTTGTGCATCACTTGATAAGAATTTGTCATATCGATTAAGACTAGATCTCTCGCCTGCTGGTGAGCTTTCGGTTGCTACTACTGCAATGGATCTTATCAATGAGCCAGTCAAAATATTTTGGGCTAAAGATATCCTCCCTGGTGATGTCACGATGTCTTCTGGGGACGAATTATTACGTCACAAAATAAGCAATCGCACTCTTTACGATCAAGCATGGCAACAAGCCGTGAAGCTGGGCGGTTTTGACGCACTATTTATCAATGAGCAAGGCTTTATCACTGAGGGCGGTAGGACTAGCATTTTTATCAAACCTCAAGGCAGCCATGAATGGCTTACACCTCCAGTTTCAGCAGGTCTTTTGCCCGGAGTAATGCGTGCGGCATTGCTTGCTGACCCCTCCATGAATGCCCGTGAAGCGAACCTGACTATTAAAGATGTTGCAATGGCAGAAGAGATTATTCTTAGTAATGCCCTACGTGGCGCCATGAAAGCCCACTTTTAGAAAGCCAGCATGAAGTATTGCCCTAACTGCGCCTCTGTATTAACCATCAAGATTCCAGCCGATGACTCCCGTGAACGTCACGTATGCGAAGCATGTGGCAGCATTCATTATCAAAATCCTCGTAATGTAGTGGGCAGTATTCCAGTCTATGGCGAACAGGTTCTGTTATGTCGTCGAGCGATTGAACCCCGCCATGGGTTTTGGACCTTACCTGCGGGCTTTATGGAGTTAGGCGAAAGCACCAGTCACGGTGCGGCACGCGAGACTCTTGAAGAAGCAGGTGTAGTTGTGGAGATCGGTCCACTCTATTCCTTACTGAACGTACCGCATGCAGAACAAGTGCATCTTTTTTACTTGGCCACCATGACAACACCTGAATTTTCCGCTGGCGAAGAAAGTTTAGAGGTGGCTTTATTTTATGAACATGAAATCCCTTGGGAAGAACTAGCCTTTCCGACCATCAAGCAAACACTCGAATGGTTCTTTGCTGATCGCGCTGCTGGCAACTTAGATGCCGGCAAGGAGTTTCATGTACGCAGTCGCGACGTCTTGCCATCCGAGAGAATCTAAAGAGTCAGCATGAGTCAAATTGCTTGGTTAGGGCCTCAAGATTCTTTTCCCAATCCACTATTTGAGCCAGATCCTGACCCTCATGTTCCTGGATTAATTGCGGTGAGCGAGCATATCTATCCAGGGCAATTGGCTCGCGCCTATCAACAAGGCATCTTTCCTTGGTACTCAGATAACCAACCCATTCTCTGGTGGTCTCCTGACCCTCGAATGGTATTGAAGCCTGGGGAATTTAAATGTAGCGACTCCTTACGGAAAATCATTCGCTCCTTTTGTCAAAATAGCCAATCCCAAATAATGGTGGATGATGATTTTGGTGCCGTTATACGCTCGTGCGCCACCAGCGCTCGCAAAGATCAAGATGGCACTTGGATTACCCACGAGATTATTGATGCCTACACCGCACTTCATGAACAAGGAAATGCCCATAGCATTGCCGTGTTGGAGGATGGCCAACTTACTGGTGGTCTATATTGCGTATCCTTTGGCAGAATGGTGTTTGGTGAATCCATGTTTAGCCATAAAAACAACGCATCCAAAATTGCCTTAGCCGCCCTGAGCGCATGGTGCTTAATGAATGAAATCCGGATGATTGACTGTCAGCAAGAAACAGCCCATCTCCTATCCATGGGCGCCGCCCCAATACCCAGGCAGGTCTTTTTGGAGCAACTGCAAATTTCCTTGAATCAAACTAAGATTGAGCAATCTTGGACTTTTGACAAAACAATCTTGCATCACTGGTTATGACTCAGCTTAAAGAACTCCCCCTAACCACGCTGCAGTTCTATGCAACTGCACCCTATGCTTGCAGCTACCTACCCAATAAGACAGCCCGCTCACAAGTAGCCACTCCATCTCATCTTATTCATGCCGATGTCTACAACGATTTACTCAACGCTGGATTTCGACGCAGTGGGTTGTATACCTATCGACCATATTGCGACGAATGCAAAGCTTGCATTGCTACGCGCATCTTGGTAAATCAGTTTGAGCCGTCTCGTAGCCAACGTCGCGCCCAGAAAAAACATACCAATCTAGAAGCCTCCGTTCTCAATCTTGGCTATCAAGAAGAGCATTACCAACTCTATCAACGTTACCAAGCTGAGCGACACGCAGGTGGCGATATGGATAGCGATGATCAAGATCAATACATGCAGTTTTTATTACAAAGTCGTGTGAACTCACGCATAGTCGAATTTCGAGATGGTCCACACGATTCACATCCTGGTCGATTACGCATGGTGAGCATGATCGATATTTTGGAACAGGGTATCTCCTCGGTTTACACCTTTTACGACACTTCAAACCCCTCTGCGAGTTATGGCAGCTTCAGCATTCTGTGGCAGATAGAGCAAGCTCGTGTACTAGGATTGCCTTATCTTTATCTGGGCTACTACATTCAGGAAAGTGACAAGATGTCATACAAGGTTAAATTTCAGCCAATGGAAGGCTTGATCGATGACCATTGGCAAGCGCTCTCTGAGTCATAATATCTACCCATGATCGATCGATATTCTCTTCTACGCCCTTGGCTTTTTTGCATAGACCCAGAAAAAGCGCATAACCTCACCTTGGGCAATATGGATCGCGCTCAGCGTTGGGGCTTGTTGGAGCGTCTAGTTACCAAACCGATTAACGATCCACAAAAACTCTGTGGCATCGAGTTTCCCAATCCAGTTGGATTGGCCGCAGGATTAGATAAAGATGGCAAGCATATCGATGCACTGGCTGCATTGGGATTTGGATTCTTGGAAATTGGCACAGTGACTCCCCGTCCCCAGCCGGGCAACCCCAAACCCCGCATGTTTCGCTTACCGGAAGCTCAGGCCATCATCAATCGTATGGGCTTTAATAACGATGGTGTTGATGCCTGTGTCGCCAGAGTTCGTAACTCCAAATTCTGGCAAAGTGGCGGTGTACTTGGTTTGAATATCGGCAAGAATGCTACCACTCCGATTGAAGAGGCATCTCGTGACTACGTTCTAGCAATGGAAGCAGTCTATGAGATTGCTACTTACATTACCGTTAATATCTCTTCTCCAAACACTCAAAATCTACGCGCCTTACAAGGCGAAGAGATGCTCCGCGAATTATTGGGCAGTCTAGATGAAGCCAGAAAGCGTTTGAGTGATCGCTACGGCGTGTGTAAGCCACTCTTTCTGAAGATTGCACCGGACTTAGATCACGGCGATATCAATCTGATTGCTGATCTTCTCGTGGAGTTTGGAATGGACGCGGTTATTGCGACCAATACAACGATCTCCAGAGATGCAGTGCAAGGTATGGAATATGGCACTGAGGCAGGCGGTCTTTCTGGCGCTCCAGTGCGCAATGCTTCGAATATTGTGATTAAAGCCTTAAAAGCTAGACTAGGGAATCAATTACCCATCATTGGTGTTGGCGGCATCTTATCGGGTGCAGATGCCCGTGAAAAGATCATGGCCGGCGCCAGCCTAGTTCAGCTCTATAGCGGGTTGATCTATCGCGGACCAGACCTCGTAAATGAGTGCGCTAAGGCATTAAGACAGTCCTAGAAATACCCAGATATGCCGGGCTATCCTTATAAAATAGGATTTCATATTATGCAATTTCTTCTGAAATCGCTACAATAAAGGCTATGAATACCAGCAAAATCGTGAAATCTCCTAAATCTACCGGGGAAGTTGGCAAAACTGCCATCCAGGTAGTGGAGCGCATGATGAATTTACTCGATGCACTTGCCGAACAAGAAGAGTCGAGTAGCCTGAAGAATCTCGCAGAAACCACAAGCCTTCACCCTTCCACTGCCCACCGCATTTTGAATGACATGGTTGCTTGCCGGTTGGTCGAGCGCGGTGATGGTGGCACTTATCGTCTTGGTTTAAGACTATTAGAGCTGGGTAATTTAGTTAAAGCGCGCCTATCTGTGCGTGAAGCTGCGCAAATGCCGATGCGCACACTGCATAAACTCACTGGCGAAACTGTGAATTTGTCCGTACGCCAAGGCGATGAAATTGTTTATGTTGACCGTGCATACAGTGAGCGCTCCGGCATGCAGGTGGTGCGCGCCATTGGTGGACGTGCCCCACTTCATCTCACCTCTGTTGGCAAACTCTTTTTAGCCAGCGATGATCCTGGGCAGGTTCGTGCTTATGTCACACGCACTGGTTTATCTGGCCACACACGCAATAGCATTACCGAGCTGGGCAAGCTCGAAACTGAACTCAATCATGTTCGTAAAGTTGGCAGCGCTCGCGATGATCAAGAATTAGAGTTAGGCGTTAGCTGTTTAGCTGCTGCCATCTTGGATGACACTGGAAAATTGGTTGCCGGCTTATCCCTAAGCGCACCAACTGATCGCATTCAGGCTGATTGGCTCCGCGCCCTTCAAGAAACAGCCCTGCAGATATCCAAAGGCATGGGCTTTAAACCCAAGTCTACTGAGCCAGGCTCAGCAAACTAATTCAGAAGTTACATCAAGCGACGGATTGGTTGCGCACCAGATGGCATGCGCTCATACCAATCACGCACCCGTACAGCATCAGCAAAACGGGATTGTGTTCCTACGGAATCCAAGAAGACCAATAGTAGTGGCGTGTTGTTAATTCTCGCCTGCATTACTAAACATCTGCCTGCGGCGTTAATGAAGCCCGTCTTCTGCAGTCCAATATCCATGTCTCCAGCGCGCACCAAACGATTTGTGTTCAAGAACTTCTGTGGGCGATTTGCAATCACCATAGTTAAATCTGGCCAGGTTGAGAATTCACGAATAGTTTTGTATTGATAGGCGGCATTTAGCATGCGTGTGAGATCTTCAGCAGAAGCAACATTCTCGCTAGTCAGTCCAGTAGGATCCTCAAAATGGGAGTGCTCCATACCGAGTTCTTTTGCCTTGCGGTTCATAGCCATAACAAAGGCTGGTAGGCCACCAGGGTAATTTCTGGCCAAGGTATATGCAGCGCGATTCTCGGAGGACATCAAAGCCAAATGCAACGCATCTTCACGAGTAAGTGAAGTGCCTTCAGCCAAACGAGAGTGCCGATAAATATGCGCGTCTTCAGCATTAATGACGACAACCTCATCCATCGGCAATCTTGCATCGAGAGTCACCATGGCTGTCATGAGCTTAGTGATGGAGGCAATTGGCAAACTCACAGAAGGATTCTTCTCGTAATAAACTTCCTTCGTATCCTGATTGACCACCATGACAACAGTAGATTTGAGATTGAGCTCATCACGCTGACCACGTAAACCTAAAGCAGTTGCTAATGAGGGAGGTCCTGCGACTACGGGCGCAGATGATCTGGTAACGGTAACGCGAACAGTTTTGGCTCTTTTAGGAGACTTAGTCACCACTTTTGTTGACTTTGCCTGCTTCTGCTTTTCTTTTGTTGAAGCCTGGACGGGTGCGCTACCCAATACTCCAAGCGAAAAGAGTAATGCAATGACCAAGGGCCAAAATCGATTCAAACGCATCCCTAAATACCTTCCAAAACTTTCAACATACGGAATGATAATTAATTTCCTAAGACAAGGCAGTTTTATTCGCCCCAATCTAGGTAATTTATCTCATCAAATAAATGCCCTACTCGGCAATCGTCGCTACTGTATTGGTCTGACGAGCATTTACCAGCACTACGCCAGTCATCGTCAAACACAAGCCCACCGCCATTAGTAATGTGAATGGCTCATCAAATAAGAGCCAAGCCATGGCAGCGGTTGTCGGCGGCACTAAATAGAGAAAGCTGGTAACTTTGGTGGCAGCCCCCTTGCGAATCATCATGAATAGCAAGCTAATCGACCCAATCGACAGAGGGAAAATTGCCCAAAGCAAAGCGCCAATGACAGATGGATTCCAAACCATCACACCAGATTCAAAGAAATACATACAAAAAAAGCACAGTACTGCTGACACCCCAAACTGAATAGAGGATCCAGCGCGTAGGTCAAATACAGGACAGAATTTCTTTTGATACAGCGTGCCGAACGTAATGGAGAGGAGCGCAATAAATGCCAAAACGTAACTAGCGAAAGGAATGTGGTTAAAGCCAATCTTCTCAGCAACCACCAACGCAACACCAGCAAACCCAAATCCTAGACCTATCCATTGACGTGAACTCACCTTCTCAGAAATCCAGGCAGCAAACCAAGCGGTAACGATGGGTTGTAGGCCAACAATAATGGCCACCAAACCGGCCGTCATTCCCAAGCGTACGGCAAACCAAACTCCCAGTAAGTAGCCAAACTGGAGCAAGACCCCAGCAACGGCGATGTGCTTCATTTGAGACCAATTGGGCCAGGTGATTCTCCAAACCAGACTAAGTGCTGCCATAGCTGCTAGAACCCCTGCAAAACGCCAAAATAGGAAGGTTGCCGGCTCAACATATGGCATCGCTAATCGCGCGATGACAAAGCCGGTACTCCAAATGAGGACAAATATCGGTGCAATGGCGTTATCAAGCGAAAGCTTCATGGGTAACTTACTGAAAATATTGAGATTTTTTACTGAGCCCCTAATTTTAGGCTCTTTTCTAAATTGGACTATTCATCTACACGGTATGCAACTTATGCTGCAAAGCAACATATATATGCCATAGAATGGTGCAAAGAGAGTACATTAGGCAACAGCCTAAGATCAAAATTAAGAAATTAGTTAATCGGAAAGAGATGCAAATGAACTTAACTCCAGAACAACTTGCAGCAGCTCAAAAAGCAAACTTAGAAACCTTGAGTGGTTTGACCAACCAAGCGTTGCAAAGTATTGAAAAATTAGTTGAGCTCAATATGCATATTGCCAAGCAAAGCTTGAGCGATAGCATGAATAGTGCCAAGAAAGCCTTAGAAGTAAAAGATATTCAACAGTTGTTAGCTCACCAAGCTGAAGCAGTACAGCCAATGGCAGAAAAAATTATGGCCTATAGCCGTCATTTATATGAATTGGCGCATGAGACACAAAACAGCTTTACGGAATCTGCTGAAAAAGAATTTCAAGCTGGTCAAAAGAAAATCAACTCCTTAGTTGAGGAGTGGACAAAGAATGCACCGGCAGGATCAGATGCAGCTGTACAAGCAATGAAGCAAGCCATTGCTTCTGCGAACAACGTATTCGAGACTAGTCAAAAGGCAGTAAAACACGCAGTTGAAGTTGCGCAAACGAATCTGAGCGGCGCCACAGAAACCGTATTGAAGACTGCAGACAAAGCGAGCAAGGCGGCCAAGAAGAAATAATGCTTAGTGAGTGTCTTGACTGCAAAAGCCCCGGTTGCTCGGGGCTTTTTTGTATACATTCGTTAGCTTGATTTATCCTATAAAAACATGCCTTACCCTGCGCATTTTCATACTCATTTCTTCAAATGACTAAAAATCTCAATCGAGACGAGTTACTATCGCTCGCCAAGTCTTTTGACCCCAAAGATAAATGTCCTGACTGCCTGTCGCTGAGCTGTATAGGCTGGGAAAGTATTCCCGGCGGTTTTATGACAAATTCTCTGGAGTGCGTTGGAACCCTGAGAGTAGAAGATGCCCCGGAATGTTGGGAGGAAGATCTCCCCGCGGGAATGACCATTTGGTCCAAGGATGCTCCTATTTCCACACTCTTCCATCCATACAATAAATCTGACGTATATGAATGCAAACAGTGCAGGGCCAAATACCTTCGATATACAGAATGCGGAGGCTACTATGTGGATGAGCGTATTCGCGAGTTAAATGCCAAACTCATTTTATAGAGTCAAGCTTCATTCAATCTGAAATGCAAAAGCCCCGATTACTCGGGGCTTTGCTTTTGTCTATCAAGCGCTACTTATGGCTTCTTTTTCACTGGCGGTAAATCAGTGCAATGACCGTGGGCTGCTTCGGCCGCAAGACCTACTGACTCACCTAGCGTTGGATGTGGATGAATCGTTTTGCCGATATCCACTGCGTCAGCACCCATCTCGATGGCCAAACACACTTCGCCGATTAAATCGCCTGCGTGTGTTCCGACAATACCACCACCAATAATACGATGGGTAGTAGCGTCAAAAATGAGTTTTGTGAAACCTTCATCACGGCCATTAGCGATTGCGCGACCACTAGCTGCCCATGGGAATAAACCCTTCTCATAAGCAATGCCCTGGGCCTTGCACTGCTCTTCTGTCAAACCAGCCCAAGCTACCTCAGGATCGGTATAAGCAACTGATGGGATTTGCTTGGCATCAAAGTAAGATTTTTCGCCAGCAGCAGCTTCCGCAGCGACGTGACCTTCATGCACTGCTTTGTGAGCCAACATCGGCTGGCCAACTAAGTCGCCAATTGCAAAAATATTAGGGACATTGGTACGCATTTGTTTGTCGACCGGAATAAAACCACGCTCATCAACCTGCACGCCCGCCTTACCCGCATCAATCTTTTTGCCATTCGGAGTGCGCCCTACTGCAACCAATACCAAATCATAAGTTTGTGGTTCGGCTGGCGCGTTCTCGCCCTCAAAGCTTACCTGTATGCCATCAGGTTTAACTTCTGCCTTAGCAGCGCGAGTCTTGAGCATGATTTTTTCAAAACGTCCAGCATTGAACTTCTCCCAGACCTTCTCTAAATCACGATCAGCACCCGCCATCAGGCCATCCATCATCTCGGCAATATCAATGCGTGAACCTAATGTGCTGTAAACGGTAGCCATCTCTAAGCCAATAATGCCGCCACCAATAACGAGCATCCGCTTTGGAATACTCTTGAGCAATAAAGCGCCGGTACTATCCACAATGCGTGGATCTTCAGGCAAGAAAGGTAGCTTTACGGGCTGACTACCAGCCGCGATGATCGCCTTCTGAAAACGAACTACTTCTTTTTTACCAGTAAGGTCCTGGCCAGTGCCATCGGTTAGTTCAACCTCGACGTGGTTTGCATCTAAGAACTGACCGAGACCACGTACCACTTTTACTTTACGAGCCTTTGCCATACCAGCAAGACCGCCAGTCAATTTGGCAATCACAGATTCTTTGTAACCACGGAGTTGATCGATCTCAATCTTCGGTGCACCAAAAGTAATACCGTGCTTAGCCATCGTTTTAACTTCATCCATTACTGAAGTTGTATGTAGCAATGCTTTAGATGGAATGCAACCTACGTTCAAGCAGACTCCACCTAAAGTGGGGTAACGCTCCACTAAAACGGTATTCATGCCCAGATCCGCGCTACGAAACGCTGCGCTATAACCACCAGGGCCAGCACCGAGCACCAACACTTCACACTCATGATCAACCTGACCGCTGTATTGCCCTGCTACTGGAGCAGGAGCAATAGCAGCAGGTGCAGCTGGAGCAACTGGTGCGGCAGGTTTTACTGCTGGAGCCGCTTGAGGTGCTGGCGTTGCACCACTAGCCTCAATCTCCGCAATCACAGAACCTTTGCTCACTTTATCTCCAGGCTTCACTGCAATGCTGGTAACAGTACCGGCAGTATCAGCTGGAACTTCCATGGTTGCCTTATCAGATTCAAGAACCAATAACGGCTGTTCTTTTTCAATCACATCACCCACTTTAACCAGCACTTCAATGACCGGTACATCTGCATAGTCACCAATATCCGGCACAAGGATCATTTGCTTAGCCATAGATCCCCCTTACAGACTGGCGCGACGGAAGTCGGCCAAGAGCTGAGCAATGTACACATTGAAGCGGGTAGCTAAAGCACCATCAATCACGCGGTGATCTGCAGAAAGAGACAATGGGCAAATGAGGCGTGGCACAAATTGTTTGCCATCCCATACTGGCTTCATGGCCGCTTTACTAACACCTAAGATGGCAACTTCAGGGGCATTCACGATTGGGGAGAAATACGTGCCGCCAATGCCACCCAGAGATGAGATTGTGAAGCTAGCGCCCTGCATTTGATCTGGCTTTAATTTGCCATCACGCGCAAGAGCAGCCAAGTCTGAAGTTTCTTTAGCCAGCTCAAAGATGCCTTTCTTATCGGCATCTTTAATCACCGGCACAACTAATCCAGTGGGAGTATCTGCTGCAAAACCAATGTTGAAGTATTTCTTCAAAATCAAATCGTCACCATCCAAGGAGCTATTGAACTCTGGATATTTTTTCAGAGCAGCTACTGCAGCCTTCATTAAGAAAGCGAGCATCGTAATCTTGACACCCTTCTTCTCATTCTCTTTATTAGTAAGAACGCGGAATGCCTCCAAATCGGTGATATCAGCATCTTCGTGATAAGTCACGGCTGGAATCATCACCCAGTTACGACCCAAATTAGCTGCAGTAAGTTTCTTAATGCGATTGAGTGGTTGACGCTCGATCTCACCAAACTTCGTAAAATCAACCTTAGGCCAAGGAATCAAATTCAAGCCACCCAAGCTGCCACCACTAGATGCGGCCGCAGGACTACCTGCACCACCACTCATTGCGGCCTTTACAAATGCCTGTACATCCTCTTGAGTAATGCGTCCCTTAGGGCCCGAGCCTTTAACCTGTGTAATTGTTACGCCAAGCTCACGCGCAAATTTACGAACAGACGGACTTGCATGACTTACTGAAGTATCTACTGGCGCAGGAGTATTGCTAATTGGGGGTGGTGCTGGCGCCCTTGGAATCGGAGGTTCAACCGCCTTTGTTGCTTGCATTGCTGGTGCAGCCGCAGGAGTAGCTGCAGGAGCCGATACGCCAGATGCTCCGCCTTCCAAGATAACAACTACCGATCCTTCGGATAAGTTATCGCCAACTTTAACTTTGACTTCTTTCACAATGCCTGAGTGTGATGAGGGAACATCCATCGTGGCTTTATCAGATTCGAGTACAACAATGGATTGTTCTTTCTCAATCTTGTCACCGGCTTTAACCAATACTTCGATCACGGGTACATCTTTATAGTCACCGATATCTGGGACTTTGATTTCAATAGCTGCGCCGCTTGTGCCTGCGGGCGCTGCTGCGCTAGCAGTGGCTGCTGGAGCTGGAGCAGCAGAAGCTGCGCCCTCCTCTAAAGTAATCACTATGGATCCTTCAGAAAGGTTGTCACCTATCTTCACTTTGACTTCTTTTACGATGCCTGAGTGTGATGAAGGAACGTCCATTGTGGCTTTATCAGATTCGAGCACAACAATGGATTGTTCTTTCTCAATCTTGTCACCAGGCTTCACCAATACTTCGATGACTGGCACATCTTTATAGTCACCGATATCCGGGACTTTGATTTCAATTATTTGACTCATAGTATTTATCTCTTATCAAACCGTCATTGGGTTTGGTTTAGTAGTGTCGATGTTGTACTTCTTAATCGCCTCAGCTAACTTAGAGCGATCAAGTTGACCAGCGTCAACCAAAGATCGTAAGGCAGTGAGAACGACCCAACGACGATCTACTTCAAAGAAGTCACGGAGTTTTTCACGAGTGTCAGAACGGCCAAAGCCATCAGTACCCAATACTTCATAGCGGCGACCCATATGCTGAATTGCTGGACGAATCTGTTCAGCAAACAAACGGACATAGTCAGTAGCAGCAATGACTGGACCCGAAGTATCTTTCAAGCACTTCTCTACATGCGATAGAACTGGTGTAGCCGCTGGATTTAAGAGATTGTTACGGTGTGCAGCAGTCCAGTCACGACCCAGCTCAGTAAAGCTTGGGCAGCCCCACAAGTCAGAGGCAATACCCCAGTCTTTATGAAGAATCTCTGCTGCTTCAATCACTTCACGGAAAATAGTTCCCGAACCTAAGAGCTGTACACGTAATTTTGCTTTGTCATCGCCAACAGACTTGAGCTTGTACATGCCCTTGATAATATCTTTCTCTGCACCTTTAGGCATTGCTGGATGTGAATAATTTTCATTCATCAAGGTAATGTAGTAATACACATCTTCCTGAACTTCCAACATGCGACGCATACCATCTTGAATGACTACGGCCAATTCAAATGAGAAGGTTGGGTCATAGCTGATGCAGTTTGGTACCGCACCACTCCATAAATGACTATGGCCATCCTCGTGTTGCAGACCTTCGCCGTTCAAAGTAGTTCTACCAGCAGTACCACCGAGCAAGAAACCACGACTACGCATATCCCCTGCAGCCCATGCTAAGTCGCCAATACGCTGGAATCCAAACATGGAGTAGAAGATGTAGAAAGGTAACATCGGTACGCCATGGGTGGAGTAAGAGGTCGCAGCAGCAATCCAGTCGCACATGCCACCAGCTTCATTAATACCCTCTTGCAGAATTTGCCCAGTCTTATCTTCTTTGTAGAACATCAACTGATCGTGATCTTCTGGTGTGTAAAGCTGACCGAGCTGATTCCAGATACCCAGCTGGCGAAACATGCCTTCCATACCAAAGGTACGGGATTCATCTGGAACAATCGGCACCACACGCTTACCTAAAACCTTATCGCGCACTACTGTATTAAGCATACGCACGAATGCCATGGTTGTGGAGATCTCACGACCTTCAGTAGTTGCCTCTAGTAATGCTGCAAATGTTTCTAATGACGGTACTGGCAAGCTCTCGGCTTTAGTACGACGTTGCGGCAAGTAACCGCCTAACTCTTGACGACGCGCCTTCATGTATTCCAATTCAGGGCTACCATCGGCAAACTTGACTAGAGGCATTTCGTCTAATTGCTCATCCTTCACAGGAATCTCAAAACGATCACGGAAACGACGTACGTCGTCATCGTTCATCTTCTTCGCTTGGTGAGCAATATTCATTGCTTCACCCGAACCACCCATGCCATAACCCTTAATGGTGTGGGCCAGAATAATTGTAGGTTGGTTCTTATGATTTACTGCTGCATGAAATGCTGCATATACTTTATGCGGATCATGGCCACCACGATTTAGCTGCCAAATTTCATCATCGCTCCAGTCGCTGACTAAAGCTTTTAGCTCTGGAGTATTGAACACGATCTCGCGAACATAAGCGCCGTTCTTAGACTTCATCGTCTGATACTGGCCATCAACGATCTCGCCTAAGCGCTGCATCAAGATACCTTTTTTGTCGCGCGCAAATAGAGCGTCCCACTGACCGCCCCAAACCACTTTAATCACATTCCAGCCTGCACCACGGAACTCACTCTCGAGCTCTTGAATAATGCTGCCGTTGCCACGCACCGGTCCGTCTAAGCGCTGCAAGTTACAGTTAATTACGAAAATCAGGTTATCCAGTTTTTCACGGCCGGCCATACCAATCGCACCCAATGATTCTGGCTCGTCGGTTTCGCCATCGCCCAAGAATGCCCAAACTTTACGACCCTGCTCCTGAATAAATCCACGATCAGTGAGGTACTTCATAAAACGCGCTTGATAAATAGCCATGATGGGGCCCAGACCCATCGATACCGTTGGGAACTGCCAGAAGTCTGGCATCAACCAAGGGTGCGGATAACTCGAAATACCTTTACCGCCAACTTCTTGACGGAAGTTATTCAACTGACCTTCTTCAAGACGGCCTAACATATAGGCACGTGCATAAACACCTGGTGCTGAGTGGCCTTGAACAAATATCAAATCTCCACCGTGTTCTGGAGACGGCGCATGCCAGAAATGGTTAAAGCCAACGTC